>CBDUNP010000140.1:0-7595 GCA_965368605.1 uncultured bacterium
GACGCGACGAAGTACAACCGCCACTGCGACATGGAGTGGGACACCCCCGTCGGCGAGGCCAAGGCCTGCGGCGGCGACTCGATGATGCGCATCGAGGCCTATCAGGAGGCTGGCGGGTTCAACACGGCTTTAATCTGCGGCGAGGAGCCCGAGCTGTGCATCCGCGTCCGCAGAGCTGGCTGGACGATTGAGAGACTCGACGCCGAGATGACCCTGCACGACGCGAAGATGACGACGTTCAGTCAGTTCTGGAAGCGCTCGGTCCGTGGCGGCTGGGCGTATGCGGAAGGCTCTGCGATGCATGGCAAACCGCCGGAGCGACACTGCGTGCGACAATCCAGAAACACCTGGTTTTATGGGGCGATCCTGCCGATAATCCTCCTCGGGCTGGCGTGGTTCACCTACGGGGTCAGCCTGCTGGTGATGCTGGCGATTTATATCCGCCACGTCGTCAAGGTCCGGGCCGACCGCGTGCGGCACGGCGACGATGCTGGTCACGCCCTGACCTACGCCAAGCTGGCGACCATCGCGAAACTCCCCGAGGCGATCGGGCAGGCCCAGTACTGGCTGACACGCCTGCGCGGCAAGCAGGCGACAATCATCGAATACAAACCCTCGGGCCAACCCGCCCAGACCGGAGATGCTTAAAGTGAAGTCCACAGTCATCGGCACCGGCGAGATATCCGCCGAACACCTCAAGTTCCTCGCGACCACCAAGGCGACGCAGCTCGTCGGGGTCTGTGACCTGTCGCGCGCCGCCGCCAACTACGCCGCAAAAACCTTCGGCGCAGATAAGGCCTACACCGACTACAAGCAGATGCTCGACGAGGCGCAGCCGGACGTTGTCCACGTGCTCACCCCGCCGCAGTCGCACGTCCCGCTGACGACCGACTGCCTGGACGCCGGGGCGCACGTGATCTGTGAGAAACCGATCACGCTTGGGCACGACCAGTTCACGTCGCTGTGGAACCACGCGCAGCTCAAGCAGAAGCGGCTGATCGAGGACCACAACTACCGGTTCAACCAGCCGATCCTCAAAATCGAGAAGCTCATCGCGGACGGCGTATTGGGCGACGTGATGGAGGTCGACATCCGCATGGCGTTGGACCTGCGAAGCGGAGGGCGCTTCGCGGATCGCAACCTGCCAAACCCGGCCCACAAGCTGCCCGCTGGGGTGATCCACGACTTCATCACGCACCTGGGCTACCTGACGCTGCGGTTCTTCCCAGACCCGGACAAGGTTTCCGCGGCGTGGACCAACCACGAGGGGGATGACCTTTTTAAGTACGACGATCTGGACGCGATCCTGATCGCTGGCAACAAGCACGCACGCATCCGGTTTAGCTGCCGGACCTCGCCGGACTGTTTCGCCGTCACGGTCCGCGGCAGCCGGGCCGAGGTGCAGACCGATCTGTTCCACCCGTTCATGCGATTGATCCGCCCGCGTGTCGGCGGCGAGAAGCTTTCGCCGGTGGTGAATCAATTCGCCAACGGGCTTAGCCTGGTGGGTTCATCCATCGGGACGTTCCGCAACAAACTCATGCAACGCTCACCCTACGAGGGGCTGCACACCCTGCTCTACCAGACCTACAAGGCGCTGGGCAACGACGACGAGCCGCCGGTCACGTTTAACGACATGGACCGCGCCAGCCGACTGATCGACCAGATGCTCGCAGGAGAGAACCAGATATGAAGCTGTTAGTGACTGGCGCATCGGGATTCTTAGGCAGGCACATCGTCGCGCAGGCCGTCGCGCGCGGGCACGATGTCCGCGCTCAGGTCCGCCCCGTTTCCAACATCAAGGCACTCGGCTGGGAGGGGCACCCCAACGTCGAGATCGTCCGCGCCGACCTACGCGACAAATCGGCGCTGGACGCGCTGGTGCAGGGCTGCGACGCGGTGGTGAGTAATGCCGCGTGCAAGGCGGGGGATTTTTACACTCAGTTCGCCGGGACCGTCATCACGACGGAGAACCTTCTCGCCGCGATGGCGAACACGGGCGTCAAACGCCTCGTCTCCGTCAGCACCTTCTCGGTCTACGGCTTCCTGAAGATGGGCGATGGCGATCTGCTCGATGAAAACTCGCCGATCGACAACGACCCGATCGACCGCGACGAGTACGCACAGACCAAACTCGTTCAGGAAGAGCTTGCCCACGGTTTCGCGGAGGAACACGGCGGCAAGGTCACCATCATCCGCCCCGGCGTGATCTACGGCAGGGACAATACCTGGACCGCACGCATCGGGATGGAACTGGGCGCGAACCGCTGCCTGGTCGTCGGCGGGCGGACGATCCTGCCGGTGACTTACGTCGAGAACTGCGCGAATGCGATCGTCCTCGCCGCGGAGAACGACCAGGCGATCGGCGAGACCTACAACATTGTCGACGACAACCTGCCGACCCATCGGCAGTACCTCAACGCCTTGAATCAATACCGTGAGCCGAAGATGAAGTCGCTGCCGATGCCCTGGCTGGTCATGCGGTTCGTCGCGGCACTGGCGTTGGGCGTCAACAAGCTCTTCCTGGGCAGGCAGGCGAAAATCCCGTCGATCCTTCGGCCCGCGGCGCTGCACGCACGCTGCAAGCCCGCGAGCTACACCAACAAACGCATCAAGGATTCGGTCGACTGGACACCGCAATTCGGGATGGAGGAATCGCTTAAACGCAGCTTCGACGAGCACGACTTCGCGGCACTGCCCCCGAAAGACCAGGCCGATGCCGCACCCACCGTGACGGATACCGAACCCGACACCACCGGTTCCGGGGACGTTGACCAAGAGACCCGCACATGCGCATAGCGTATCTGACAGGCCAGTACCCCCGTGCGACCGACACGTTTATCCAGCGTGAAGTTGCGGCGCTGCGCGAGTCGGGTGTGCATGTGCAGACCTTCTCGATCCGCAAACCGCCTATGACAGAGAACGTCGGCCCTGAGCAGCAGGCCGAGCGCGACCGCACGCGGTATATCCTGCCGCCGTCGATCGTGAACGTCATCGCGGTGGGGTTCAGGCTCAAGCTGGGCGCGCCCGGCCGGTACTTCCGTGCGCTTCGGCTCGCGCTTGCCACGCGCCAGCGCGGGGTCAAAGGTTTTTTCTACAGCCTGATCTACCTGATGGAAGCCGGGATCATCGCTGACACCATGCGTAAGGAAAAACTGACACACCTGCACAACCACTTCGGGGATTCGAGTTGCACGGTCGCGATGCTCGCCGCGGAGCTGGGCGGGTTCAGCTTCAGCTTCAGCCTGCACGGCCCGGGGATCTTCTTTGAGCCTTTCACATGGCGGCTTGATGAGAAACTCAAGCGTGCGCTGTTTGTTTCCAACATCAGCCACTTCTGCCGAAGCCAGGCGATGATTTTCTGCCCGCCGGAGAAGTGGGACCGGCTGCACATTATTCATTGCGGGGTAGACCCGTCGCTGTTCAAGCCCATGACGCACACCGGCCGGGGCACACGGCTGCTGACGGTCGGGCGGATGGCATCGGTCAAGGGCATGCCCGTCCTGCTCGACGCGATCAAGCAGCTGCGCAACGACCACCCCGACCTTACGCTCACCGTGGTCGGCGACGGCCCGGAACGCAACGACTTCGAGCAACGCGCCAAGAGCCTGGGCATCGAGGCGAATGTGGATTTCGTCGGCTATCAATCACAGGCTGAGGTGCGCGAACGCCTGAGCAACGCGGATGTTTTTGTGCTGCCCAGCTTCGCTGAGGGCGTGCCGGTCGTGTTGATGGAAGCGATGGCGGCGGGCGTGCCGGTGGTGACCACGCGCATCGCCGGCGTCGCCGAGCTGGTAGACGACGGGCAGTCCGGCCGACTTGTCCCGCCCGGTGATCAGCACGCGCTCGCCGACGCGATCGACGACCTACTGACCGATCCGGACAAACGCACGCGCTTCGGCCACGCCGGGCATCAGAAGGTCGATGCCGAGTTCAATATCGCCAAGGAATCCGCGTGGCTGCGGCGGATCATGACCGCGGCGCTGGACGGCCGCGTCGAGACGCTCCGCCCCAATGACGCGATCGCAAAAACAACAACCCCCGACGCCCTGGACCGGGCCGCCTCGTAACGATCAGGGATACCGTGACACTCACGCTGCATATTCTGCTTTGGATACTCGCTTCGGTGGTCGCTGCGCCGCTGGGGGTGCTGTCTATCCAGTGTCTGCTGGGTCTGCTCCCGGCAAAGAAGCGTGCCGCAGGCAATGATGCGACGCCGCCAAGCGTTGCGGTCCTCGTGCCGGCTCATAATGAAGAAGGGGTCATCTCCGCGACGCTGGAGTCTCTAAACCAGGCGTTGCCAGATCATGGCCATATCATCGTCGTGGCGGACAACTGCTCGGACAACACCGCCGGGGTCGCGCGCGAGCACGGCGCAACCGTCATCGAGCGTCAGGACACGGTCAACCGCGGGAAGGGCTTTGCGCTCGCCGCAGGCTTGGCGTCCATGGAAACTAGCCCCCCGGCGGTCGTCATCATCGTGGACGCCGACTGCACCGTCACGCCGACGACGTTGAGCGATCTTGCAAAGACCGCGCAGCACGCCAACCGACCCGTGCAGGGCGTTTACCTCCTGCATCCGCCGGACACGAAGAACACCAAGGCAGTGGTCTCCGCGTTTGCGTTTATGGTCAAGAACCAGGCGCGCCCGCGCGGGATGGATTTATTCAACCTGCCGATCCCGCTGACCGGGTCGGGGATGGCGTTTCCTTTCGAACAGATCAAGCACGCGAACCTCGCCACCGGCAACATCGTCGAAGACCTCGCCTTGGGTTTGGAGCTTGCCGAGCAGGGGCACGGCCCGGTCCTGTGTGATGCGGCGCGGATCACCGGCGCGTTGCCCTCGGCTGGGGACGACGCGGTCACGCAGCGCACACGCTGGGAGCACGGGTATATGTCCACCCTGCTCACGAAAACGCCGGCACTGCTTGCCAGAGGCATTTTCCGATTCAGGCCCGCGCTGATTGCCGCGGCAATCGACCTGGCGGTGCCGCCGTTGTCGCTGCTGGTGATGGCGGCGATCGCGGTGCTATGCGGCACGTCGGTTATCGGATGGTGGATCGGGCGGTTCGGTCCGGCTATCCTTGCCGCCGGATCGCTGGGGCTGGCGGGGGTGGCTCTGATCCTCGCCTGGGCACGCTACGCAAGACATACATTGCCGATCGGTGCGGCCCTGGCCATCCCCGGGTACATTCTCTGGAAGATACCGATTTACCTGAAGTTTGTGATCGGACGTGAGAAAAACTGGGTCCGTACGGGACGCGACACGACCAAGAACAGCCCCGGAATCGCCGCAAGCCCGGATAATGGCACAAGTGACCCATAAAGACAGACGATGATTAATACTTATACCGCCCGGCCAGGCGTAAAGGACCACGTGGGGATAATGACAATGATGCAACAGATCAAAACCAGCGACAGCACCATGGATGTCTCCATCGTCATCCCGCTGTACAACGAGGAGGACAACGTCCAGCCGTTGTATCGTGAGATCGCTGAGGTCATCGACGGCGAGAAACTTAAATACGAGGTCATCTTCATCGACGACGGCAGCAGCGACCAGACCATCGCGCGCCTCCGCGAAGTCGCCGAGAACGACCCGCGTATCACGCTGCTTCAGTTCACCAAGAACTTCGGCCAGACGGCTTCGACGGCCGCCGGCATCGACTACGCCAAGGGCAACGTCATCGTCCCGATGGACGGCGACATGCAGAACGATCCACACGACATCCCGGCGCTGGTCGCCAAGCTCGACGAGAAACCCGGCTGGGACATCGTCAGCGGGTGGCGCAAGAACCGTCAGGACAAACTGATGTCCCGTCGGCTGCCCTCGATCATGGCCAACCGCCTGATCAAGAAACTCACCTGGACCACGGAGATCCACGACTTCGGCTGCTCGATGAAGGCCTACCGCCGCGAGGTGCTTAAAGACGTCAGGCTGTACGGCGAGATGCACCGGTTCCTCCCGGCCATCTGCAAGTGGCGCGGCGCACGGATCACCGAGTCCGTCGTCAACCACCGCCCACGCACCGCCGGCGTCAGCAAGTACGGGCTGAAACGCACCGTCAAGGTGCTCCTGGACCTGCTGACCGTGAAGTTCCTCGGGGACTACCTGGCCAAGCCGATCTATTTCTTCGGCAAGGTCGCGATGGGGGCGATGGTGATCTCGTTTATCTCGCTGTTCTGGGCGATCCTCCAGAAGTACGGGATACTTACCGAGCACGGCCAGCCCGTGATGCTCAACAACAACGTCCTGGTCCTCTTCGCGATGATGACATTCCTGATGAGCGTGATCTTCCTGATGATCGGCATCCTCGCCGAGCTGATGTCGCGGATTTATCACGAGAGTCAGGACCGCAAGCCGTATAAGGTACGCAACACCTACATCGGCTCGCTGCCGGATGAAACCAACGCCGCGTAAACCATGCGGCATCTCCCCAAGGCCACAAGCCCACGACTTCCCGGCCGTGGGACCGACCATGCCTAAGACAGCCGACGAACCCGCGACCCCCGCCATGACGCGCGACCTCAAAGCCCTCGCGTCCACCGAATACGACCTCGTCGTCATCGGCGGCGGGGTCTACGGCGTCTGGGCCACGCTCGACGCGGCGCAACGCGGCCTCAAGGTCGCGCTCATCGAACAGAACGACTTTGGCTCCGGCACCAGTGCCAACAGCCAACGCGTCGTCCACGGCGGGCTACGGTACCTCCAGCACGGCGACCTGAAACGCATGCGCGAGTCCATCCGTGAACGCAGCACGCTTCTCCGCAACGCCGGACACCTCGTCGAGCCCATGCCCTTCCTCGTCCCGACCTACGGCCTGGGCATGCGCGGCAAGCCCGCGATGTTCACCGCCATGAAGCTCAACGATCTGATCAGCGTCGACCGCAACAAGGG
The DNA here is from genome assembly GCA_965368605.1 of uncultured bacterium. Taxonomy (GTDB): domain Bacteria; phylum Planctomycetota; class Phycisphaerae; order Phycisphaerales; family Phycisphaeraceae; genus JAJRRS01. The sequence goes on from CBDUNP010000140.1 coordinate 6,899, forward strand.
GCTGAGCAAAGATCGGCGTCTGCCCAACGGGAGGCTCATCAACACTAACGATTGCCTGAAGATGGCGCCCGGCATCGAACCCGACGGCTTGACCGGAGGGGCGATCTTCTACGACGCGCAGGTCAACAACTCCGAACGCCTCACCCTTGCCGTCCTCCAATCCGCCATCAAAGCAGGCGCAACCGCCGCCAACCACCTGCGTGTGACCGGGATCAACCGCGACGGCAATCGCGTCACCGGCGTCAGCGCGATCGACAGGTTTACCGGTGAAAGCATCGACATCCGCGCGAGGCTCACGCTTGCGTGTGCCGGGCCGTGGACGAAGAAGACCGCGGCACTGTACGGCGATGACACGGGAACAACACAGAAAAACAACTTCGAGGTCATCCGTGCCGTCGCCCTGGTCACTCGCGACCTCTTCGATGGCATGGGCATCGCCATCCCCTCACGCAAAGCCCACAGCGACAACAAAGAACTGATCTCAAAAGGCTTCCGGAATCTCTTCGTCACCTCATGGCGAGGGCAATCCCTGATCGGCACGTTCTATTCGGACTACAACGACGACCCGGACAACCTCTCGGTCACGCCCGATGAAATCCGAGGCTACGTTGAGGAGTTCAACCAGGCCTACCCAAGCGCGAACCTCCGCTACGACGATGTCCACTACACCTTCATGGGCCTGCAACCCAAAGCTGCC
>CBDUNP010000141.1:0-7566 GCA_965368605.1 uncultured bacterium
TGGCGGATTCGCCCTGTTCGATCTTCTGGACCCAGCCGTCGAGGATGCCCACGAGTTTGGGGATCTCGGGCTTGGCGATCTGGGCGTTGGCGCCGCAGGCTTTACCCTTGTGGCGGGTGTCGTCCGTGATCAGGGAACTGAAGAGGATGATGGGGATGTTTTGCAGCGCGTCGGTGCCTCGGGTCTGACGTGTCAGCGCCAGGCCGTCCATCTGGGGCATCTCGATGTCGGAGATGAGGATGTCGGGCTTGGCCCGTTCACCCTTCACAGAGGCCTGCACGGCGTCCCAGCAATCCTGGCCGTTCTTGAACAGGTTGATCTGGGTGTAGCCGCTGGTAGTCAGCACCTTCTGCATGATGTCGCGGATGAACTTGGAGTCTTCCGCGATGAAGATGTTGACGCCGCCGCGATCGACGCCCAGCTCGTTCTCGACGTGGGTGACGTGCAGTGTGTTCTGCATGGCGATGCTGTCGAAGATCGACTCGAAGTCGAGCATGAGGATCAGCTTGCCTTCAAGCTCGGCGATCCCGGTGACGGACATGTGGTCGCTGCCGGTTTCTTCGGGCACGCTTCGGATGTCCTGCCAGCTCATGCGGTGGATGTGCTCGACGCGTTCGACCTTGAAGGCGGCCTGTGAGCCGTTGAACTCGGTGACGATGATCCGGTGGTTTTCGTTAGGGCAGTGGTCGTTGTTGGTGCCGACGGGGTCGATCTTGAAGTAGCTGTGCAGGTTGACCAGGGGTAGGACGACGCCGCGGAGGTTGAACATGCCCATGACGTCGGCGGGTTGGCCGGGGCTGGCGGCGACGTTGACCGGGAGGATGACCTCACGGACCTTGGCGACATTGACGCCGTAGGACTGATCACCCAGCCCAAAGATCAGGACCTCCAGCTCATTGGTGCCGGACTCCAGGAGGATGTCGTTATTGGATTGAGGGTGATCAACGGGTGACATGGGCGGCTCCTGGCGGATCAATCGGGCGATTATCGGTTGCGGGCGGTAAGCCTGCGTATAGATAGGGATCGACCATCCCGGGGGAGGGCTTAAGCGGGGGGGGGAGGCTTGAAAGCGGCCGTGGGGCGTTTAGGAGCTATTTCGTGCCATTAATAGCAACCTTGTCAATATCGAACGTGCTGAGGATCAAGTCAGGCTAACTTTATGGAATCCTCTACACGCAGTGGTATCATGTTGCTTTCTTACTGCGGGGACATCAGATGCCAATGGGTAGAGCCCGTAAGCCTAGGGTTTCAGTCTTAGTCTTGTTCGGATGGATCGCCGCTCAGGGCCTGCCGGTGGCGCCGGCAGCGGGGCAGATACCCGTATATTCGAATCAGAAAAACGGCGGGTCGTTTGCGTTCTCATTCACTGACGTGCAGACGTATTGGGACGACCTTGACCCGACGCAGGGGGGATTGCTCTCGTCGCTATCGATCATCATCTCGAATACATTTTCCGGCGCGGAGCGAGCCGAGGGCCGGATTGACCTGACCTATTTCGATGAAGATAACGATGTGCCACAGGGTGAGCTGATCGGCTCGATATTGTTTGACGAGCCGCTCTTGGCGTTGCCTACATTACCGCCTTCGACTTTCGGGAAGCTATTGAGTCTGGACAATTTGCAGAGCGAAGGTCTGGTGCTCCCCGAGACAGGCCGGATCGGAATCGGGATCGAGTTTTTTAATGATCGATTCGGCTTTGTTGCCTACAGCTCGCCCACAATCGGGAGCAGCCCTGGGGATTTGTGGGTCGATGACAACTCAACCCCCAACGGGTCAGGTGGCGGCGACCTGAGTTGGAAGGTGCTGGTGGATGGCGTGTCCTCTCAGGCGGTCTGGATTCAGGGTTCGGGTTACTGGGAGGAAGGGTTTTTCTGGGACATCGGCCGAGCGCCCGACGCGTCGCAGGACGTGATCCTCCGGGGCAAGAGCGACGGCTCGACTGGGATCGGGGGGCCGGCAACGGATACGCAGATAAAGTCCCTGACGATCGGCGACCAGGCGTTCCTTCCGGCCTACTTCCAGATGACCCCGGGCGTCGAGCTCACGGTCCAGGGGACGACACGCATGGGGCCCTGGGGCACGCTCGCGCCGAACGGCGGGACGCTGGTTACCCACTCGCTTGATGTCACAGAGGGCACGCTGGATTTTCAGCGGGGGATGATCCGTGTCAAAGACGGCGCGCTGACGACGTTCCCGGGCCTGTTCTTCTTCGGCGGGTCGGATGACCCCACGGTGATCCTGGATCACGCCGACCTGGTGATGGGCTCGGGCCCATTGGATCGGTCGATCTTTCTGGCGCACGACATTCTGCATACGGCAAATCTGATGGTAACCAACGGCACCCAGGCGGAGCTGGATATCCTGGTGGCGGGGTCGGGATTAGGTGCTCAAGGCCGACTTGTCGCGACCGGGTCGGGGACGGTGGTTGATATCAAGAAAGAAATCCGTCTGGGTGAGGCACAGTTCAGCACAGGCCGGGTGGACGTGCAGGACGGAGCGGTGGTCAGCACACACACGCTGCGTGTCGGGTCGGGTGGTTCGGGGCTGGTCGAGGTGAGCGGGGGCACGCTCAATATTATTTCAGACGGGCTGGCACCGGGCGTGGTCGATATCGTCAGTGACGTCCCCAGCTCCGTGACAGTAAAAGACGGCGGCGTGATGTCGGTGGATGGCACGATCACGGTGGGCAGGAACGGGACGCTTGAGATCATGGAAGGCGGGGCGCTTAAGGCATCCAGCTTCGTGTTGAGCCCCGAAGGCAGGCTGAAGTTCCAGGCCGGGGCCTTGGGCGTTGATACTTTCAGTGGGGACCTGGTGCAACAAGGCGGGACGTTCGGCGTCGAAGGGGCCGCCGGGCATGTCTTGGTCAGCGGGCGATATCACCTGACGGGAGGGGCCCTCGCCGCAGAAATCGCCGGCGCGCCCGGCGGTGAAGGCCACGACACCTTCCAGGTCGGTCGGGACCTGATCCTCGATAACGATGCCGAGTTCAGGGTGTCACTGTTGGATGGGTTCACCGCTGTGGCCGGTGACATCTATGAGATCATCTCGGCCGGCACCGGCGTCACGGGCCGGTTTGGGCGTGTTTCCTTGCCCGAAGTGCCGGGCCTTGGTTTTCAGGTGTTATACGGCCAGGATTCCGTCAGCCTGTCGGTCGTGGGGCTTGATGGGGACCTGAACGGCGATGGGTTTGTGGGGCTGGATGACCTGCATCTGGTGCTTGTGTCTTGGCAGGACAACGTGCAGGCGGGGGACTGGTCGCAGGGGGATATCAGTGGCGACGGCCACGTCGGGCTGGATGACCTCAACCGGGTCCTCGCCAATTGGAACGCCAGCGCCGCAGACACGCAGGCCATCGAGGCCAGCATCCCTGAGTCAGCAACCGGCGGCCTGTTGGGCACACTTTCCCTGTGGCTGTTGTCACGGGGACGCCACCGGCGAGCGTCGTCAGGCGGTTGAACCCAGGCGTCCAGGCATCCGTGAATGGTTTGACAGTGCCATCGGGCCTGCTTAACCTGCTCACCCGTAGGCTCAAGGGCCTGCACGATGGTGGCCATAGCTCAATTGGTAGAGCACCGCGTTGTGGTCGCGGGGGTTGCGGGTTCAAGTCCCGTTGGTCACCCTTTCCTTTTTATCCGCCCACAGGTTGGAGAATCCGGCCAGGCGGGCACGATAAGACTTCAGCCTGAACAGGGATGTCTGCTGATGATCTCAGATCAATTATCACTGGTCGGCAGGCGCATCAGCACCGACGTGGCGGGCTTCGGCCGGTTCACGGAGTTCTGTTTGGCGACCGCGCGTTGGACCGTGCAGGGGGCCGGCGGGTACGGGAGGCTCAAGCTTCTGTATCCCCAGCTCTACCAGGTCGGCACCAAGAGCATCCCGGTGGTGGCGCTGGTCGGCGCGTTTGTCGGCGCGGTGCTGGGCGTGGAGATGTTCAGCCAGTTCGAGGCGATCGGGCAGGAGACCCGGCTGGGCGGGGTGATCCATATCTCGGTGGTCAAGCAGATCGGCCCGGTGCTGGCGGCGGTGATGATCGCCGGGCGTGTCGGCGGGGCGGTCAGCGCGGAGCTCGGCTCGATGCGCGTGACCGAACAACTCGACGCGCTGCGCGTCATGGGCAGCGACCCGATCCGCCATCTGGTGGTCCCGCGCGTGCTGGCGTGCCTGATCATGGTGCCCGTGCTTACCGTGTTCAGCGATCTGCTTGGCATCGCGGGCAGCTGGCTGGTCGTCGTGCAGGGGTTCGGGGTGGACTCGCAGGAGTACTGGAAGTTCTCCAGCCAGTTCGTGAGCAACTGGGACGTCTTCACCGGCCTTGTTAAGAGCGTGGTCTTCGGTTTAGGGATCGGGCTGATCAGCTGCTACAAGGGCTTTAACTGCGGCACCGGCGCGTCGGGGGTCGGGCGGGCGGCGACGGATTCGTTCGTCATCAGCTTCATCGCCATCATCATCGTCAACTTCTTCCTGGCAAAGTTCATGAACGACATGCACATCGTGATCTTCGGCCACAACACGCTGAACGCGATTGGGTAGTGGGCATTGCTGAAGTCTGAGGTGTGATGGCTGAAGGCTGATCTGGTTCAGTCCGGCCGCATATCTGTTTACGTCTACGCTATCTGCACTTCAGCCTTCCGTGATCACACATCAGACTTCAACTACGGCAGGTCCGGCCGCCACAGGTAATACACGCCGACCGGGGCATCGAAACCCGGCAGGGCGCCGGTCATGTTCAACTGCATCAGGTTGATCTGCGTGGAGGCGGCGTTGCCCGAGGTGGTTGGGCTCTGCGCGTAGGGGGAGCCGACGTATTCAAGCCGACGGTGGTAGATGACCATGTCGGCGTGCTCGAGCCCGGCCAACTCGGCGGCGAGAGCGTGCGCATCCATGATGTCGCCCACATGATCCGCCAGGCCCAAGGCTGCCGCCTGTTCGCCGCTGACGACCCGGCCGTCGGTCAGGTCAGCAAAGCGGTCGGCGGGGATCGCGGGGCGGGCGTCGCGCACCAGATCGACGAAGCGTGCGTAGTAGTCATCGACCAATCCCTGCAACACCTCGCGGTGGTCGTCGGTCAGCGTGCTTAACGGCGAGCCGGCGTCTTTGTTCTTGCCGCTGGTCAACGCCTCGGCCTGGATGCCGATCCTGGATAGCGCGGGCTTGACGCTGATCGTCTGCACGATCACGCCGATGCTGCCGACGACCGAGGTCGGGTAGGTCACGATCCGGTCCGCGGCGCAGGCGACGTAGTACCCGCCGCTTGCGGTGACGTCCATCATCAGCGCGACGACGGGCTTGCCGGTGTCTTCTTTGAATCGAACGATGTCCCGGTACATCGCGTCGCTTGCGGTGACGCCGCCGCCGGGCGTGTTCAGCCGCAGGACGACCGCCTTGACACGATCATCCTCGCGGGCGCGTTGCAGCTTTTCGTGCAGGTCGCTGACGGGGTTTTTGCCGCGTTGGATCAGGCCGGGCTTGGGCGCGTTCATGATGACGCCGGAGACGTCGATCACCACGACCTGCGGGCTGAACCAGTGGCCGTCGCGGGTGACCGTGGTGGTTTGCAGTGTCTGATCGCCGGGCGAGACCCCGACCGCGAATTGGATCGGCCCACACCCCCCCGCGGATAGGAGACACGCCGTCATCAACCACCACCCAAGCACTCGCACGCCATGCAGCCTCATCGGAAAACCTCCAAAACCTGTGGAACCTAACACAAGCGACCCACGATCGTACCGCATCCGGGGCCTGATGTAGAAGAAACGATGGCATCCAGCCGGTCAGACGGGTACAATCGGCTGCGTCGTTTCCCGTTATCTGCTTCCTTTCGCACGGGGTTATGGAAATGAATCGATCGCGATGGAGTCTGGTGTTTTTCCTGGTGCTGGCAGGCGGGGCGTGTTGTCTGCCCGCTTTAGTGACGCACGCCGAGGAACCCGACGCCGCTTCCGCTGATACCGCCGCGTCGACCGCCGCCGCCGCTAACCCTGACGACCCGACCGCGCCATTGCGTGAGGAAGCCGCCGTGGCGTATGAAGCGTTGGCGCAGGCGTACCTGAACAACCAGTGGGACGACGTCGAAGAGATGCGGCGCTCGATCCGCAAGCACATGCGCTTCCTGGATCGTCAGCAGCGTTTGGATGTCACGTACATCCAGAAGAACCACGACGACTTTCGCCCCAAGTGGTGGCCGAAGTGTTCAAGCTCATCGAACATCAGCTTCAAGGCCGGGCTCTGGAACCGCCCGCTGATCGCGAACTACCAGCCGAGCCGGGCCCTGGGCGCGCAGTCGGTGCAGGCCAAGGGGGAGATCCGCGTCGATCGCCGCGGCCGGGTCGAACGCACGATCACCGGGCTGGACGTCATCGTGACCTGGAAGCCGAGCATGGTCGACAGCACAACGCCCGGCACCGGCAAGCTCGCCGAGATACACGACATGAAGCTCGGCGAACTGGGCGAGGTCATCGTCTGGCACGAGCTGGGCCACTGCTACATCACCAACTACCTGCCGATGGAGCACGTCGTCACGCTCTACGAAGAGCACGGCATGCTGTTCAGCCACCTCCAGGAGTTCTACGCCGACATCACCGCGATCCAGCACACCAGCCCCAAGGCCCGACGGGTCGCGCTGCTGCTTCGCCTCGACGGGCTGGACCGTTACGACGACGCGGAGCAGCACGCCCGCGCTTCACACGCCATCGGGTCGATGATTCTGTTTGAGGCCTTGGAAAACCCCGACGACTGGCCGAGCATGCACTTCCCCCCGGCCGTCCCCAGTCAACAGGTCGAGTTGAACACGATCATCTATCTCTACGAACACATGGACCCCAAGTGGTCGGTCAAGGAGGCCCGTGCGTTGCGCGAGTTGGCCGGCGACTACATCAAGAAGTACGGCGAACGCACGCTGCGGTCCCGGGGCGTGGTCGTGCTGCCGGATCGTCATCGGTTCAGCCTGATGGCGGGGCAGGATCACGACTACCAGGCCAAGCGCGACGAGTACGTCGCCGGGAAGCTCAAGGCCCTGATCGAGTCCGGCCGGGCCGACACGCTCGCCGATGACGAAACCTACGACCCGCCGCTACGCCGACCCCTGCGCGACGGCGAAGAATACACCCGCGACGCGGAAGCGCTGCGGATTGATATTCCGTTTTAGTGATGCCTTATTTTAGAGAAAAGTCTTCGTCATTGATGATGGGTGCCATTTGGGCGGTTGTATTAGGCATCGTTGGGTTTCTGGCCGGTTTTTATGGTCCTCTCTACTTGCCTGACGACAGTCCGCAGGGGCCACTGGTTGGTATCTTTTTTACGGGGCCGCTTGGTGTTGGCGCTGGATTGATTGCCGGTATATCTCTTGGCGAAAGAACACGAGTAACTAAATTCGGATCACTTCTGGTGCTCGCAGGCTCTTCGATTGCATATTTTTTGATTATCATCCTATGTGTTGCGGTGATGTCATAACGCATCATCAGGATTTAAACGCATCTTCTTTATTTATATATTTGGGTGCTTATAAAGCCCCGCTCTGCGCCAGCAGGATGGTCAGCGTGACCGTGATCGGCGACAGCAGGG
>CBDUNP010000142.1:0-7556 GCA_965368605.1 uncultured bacterium
AGAACCGCACGCTGACCGGCCTGGTGCACATCGCCGACATCCTGGCGGGCAACCTTGAGCTGGGCTTCACGCGAAGTCAGGAAACCAAGGAATACGACCCGGCCGTGCTGCTGGCGTTGAATATCACGCAGGAACATATCGACGACGTGGCGGCGGCGCTGCCCGAGGCCTTGGAAGAAACCAAGGCACTGTTCCAGTCGGCGTGACGAACTAAGAAAACTTTCTAACTGGCTGCTGATACGTCTGTGACGTGTCCAGCCAACGGCTTGGCCCACCGCGAAGGGCCCCCCGTCCGGACAGGCAATGTCCATGCGGAGCAAATAAGGCGTCTCTCTTTTCCCTCCGGGCGGCGGTACGTAAGTGCCGTCGCCTTTTTATATGCACGCGTAAGGCTGTTGTGGGGGCTACCGGTGGTAGCCCGTGCCGTGTTATAGTGTGCGCTCGTGTGAAGTTGGTCCTGTCTTGATAGTTGTCAATTTGATGGTCACTTGGCGATCACTTCGTTGCGGACAATTCATACGCCATTCGGGATACATGGATGAGCACACTACTAACACTGAGTATGAGCCCGGCCGTCCTTGCACAGGCCCAGGGCCGTCTTGCATCGCTGGATTGGGTCGTTGTCGCGGCTTACTTCATGGTGCTGATCGGGATCGTCTGGTGGTCGAGTAAGAAGCAGGACACGACGGCAGACTACTTCCTAGCCGGGCGAAACATGGGCTGGTTCGTGATCGGCGCGTCGCTGTTTGCGTCGAACATTGGGTCCGAGCACGTGGTCGGGCTGGCCGGGCAGGGGGCGGTGTCGGGGATGGCGATGGCGCACTACGAGCTGCACGCCTGGCTGATGGTGATGCTGGCGTGGTTTTTTGTGCCGTTCTACTACCGCACCGGTGTTTACACCGTACCGGAGTTTCTGGAGAAGCGGTTCGGGCCAACCACCAGATGGATTTTATCGTTGGTGTCGTTGGTGGCTTACATTTTTACGAAAGTGTCGGTGACGGTTTATGCTGGCGCGGTGGTGTTTTCCGCGTTGCTGCCGGACACTTTTGGGACACCTGAGAATGCGTTCTGGATCGGGGCGATCCTCACGGTCGTGTTGACCGGGGTCTATACCGTGTTCGGCGGGCTGCGTGCGGTGTTGTACACGGACACCGCGCAGGCGATGCTGTTATTGATTGGATCGGTGTGTATTACAGCGATCGGGCTGAACATGCTCGGGGGTTGGGGCGAGTTGCAGGCGCTGGCCAAGCAAAACGCAGAGGCGTTTGCGGTTTGGCGGCCGATCGACGACCCGGACTTCCCCTGGCTGGGCATCCTGATCGGTTCGCCTGTGGTCGGTATCTGGTACTGGTGTACGGATCAGTACATCGTGCAGCGGACACTGTCCGCCAAGAACCTGCGTAACGCCCGGCGCGGTGCGCTCTGGGGTGGGGTGTTGAAGGTTTGGCCCGTGTTTATCTTCCTGATCCCCGGCATGATCGGGTGGGCGCTGCACACCAAGGGGCTGATCCAGATCCCGTTGAAGGCGGACGGCGTAGCGTTGGACGGGGATAAGGTGTTCCCGACGTTGGTGATGACGCTGTTGCCGGTCGGACTGCGTGGGCTGGTCGTGGCGGGGTTGCTGGCGGCGTTGATGAGTTCGTTGTCGTCGCTGTTTAATTCGTCGGCGTCGCTGTTCACGGTGGATATTTATGAGAAGCTGCGCCCGGGCAGGTCGGAGAAGCATCTGGTGCGTGTCGGCCGGGTCGCGACGGTGTTTGTCGTGCTGGCGGGGCTGGCGTGGATCCCGGTGATGGCGCAGATATCCGATGGGGGGTTGTATCAGTACCTGCAATCGGTGCAGGGCTACCTCGCGCCTCCGATCACCGCGGTCTTCTTGCTGGGATTGTTGTGGAAGCGCACGAACAGCACCGCGGCGGTGGTCGGGCTGGTGTCAGGGTTTGCCATCGGGCTTGGCAAGACGGTGGTGCAGGCGGTCTACGGCGCGGCCGAGGGCAAGCGCAACGACCCAGCGATCCTGGCTTGGATCGGCGACTTCAACTTCCTGTATTTCTCTTCGGCCCTGTTCGTTGTCAGCCTGACCATCATCGTGGTCACAACTCTACTAACCGAACGCCACGACGAAGCGAAGATCGCCAGCCTGACCTGGGGCGGCGGCAGCGAAGAGGACCGCCGGGAGGTGCGCGAGAGCTGGACCGGCGTAGACATCTTCTTGACCGCGCTGGTGCTCGGGCTGGTGCTAGGGGTGTATGTCTACTTCAGTTTCTGGCTGAGGTAGGCCCCGATGTCGAGGCACCGATTTCTCGCGTTAACGTTGAGATGTCGTGAGGGATCGGCTACATGGTTTCCCAGAGCCCAAGCAACGGGCTTGCGGGTTGCTGGTCGAGTTCCAGTAGTGGAGGCAGGGGGGTGCCGTCAACGAAACTGTATTTATTCATCTCCCAGACGGCGTTGAGACCTTTGGTGGTGTGGCGCCAGAGGATGTCAGCCTGGTTGTCGCCGGTGAAGTCGGCGATGCCGGCGATCTGCCAGTCCTGATTCTTCATCGGTTTGATGGAGAAGCTGCGCTGCAGATACGTGCCTCTCATCCGCCATATCGTGTTTTGTCCGGTTCTGCGGTTGCGCCAGAGAATGTCGGCCCGGCCGTCTCCGGTCATGTCGCCAACCCCGGCGGCTTGCCAGTTTTGGTTCTTGAGTGTTTTAAGAGATGTCGGCCCGACCAGTTCGGTGCCAGCCATCTCCCATGCGACGTTTCGACCGTTTCGGGTATTACGCCAGAGGATGTCACTGTGGCCGTCTTCGGTGAGATCGCCGATGCCTGCGACCTGCCAGTCCTGGCTGTGCATGGTCTTGAGGTCGATGCGTTGGACGAAGTCGGTGTGGTCCATCTCCCAGAGCCGGTTGCGTCCGTCTTTGGTGTTGCGCCAGAGGATGTCGTTCTTGCCGTCGTAAGTGAAGTCGCCTGTGCCGACAAGTTTCCAGTCGGTGTTTTGTAGACGGCGGATTTTTGTTTCCAGCTCGAAGGCCGTGCCGTCAAACTGCCAGACGACGTTGCTACCGTCGCGTTTGTTGCGCCAGAGGATGTCCGCCTTGCCGTCGCCGGTGAAATCGCCGTCCACCGCGGGCGGTGGGGTGGGGTTGATCTGGATGGACTGGTGGACCTTTACGGCAACCGAGGCTTCGTCGTAGGTGTAGATGCCGAACGTATCTGCCCCGACAACATCGGTGCCGATGAATGACCATCCCGATCCCAGATAGACCGAATCGTCGAAGTTGCCGATGATGGTCAACTCGCCGGACGCCCCGGCCTGATGGCTTGCCCCGTCTTTATTGAGTGTCAGGGTGTTGGCTCCGGAGCCAGTGATATCCAGCGTTTCTATACCGGTGATATTGTCTGCTCGTGAGCCGGTCAGCGAGAGGGTTACGTCGGCGGTGTTCAGGTAGAGTGTGTCGTATCCGTCGCCACCGGAGACGCGAGTGAAGTCGGTGTCGGTGACCACGAGGATGTCGTCCCCGGGCCCCCCGATAAGGATGTCGGCCCCGCCGTTGCCGACCAGAAGGTCGTCGTCCTCGCCGCCGACCAGCATGTCATTTGCCGACGTACCGATCAATACATCCCGGCCGTTGGTGCCGGTTTGCTTCACGATCTTTGGGCCACCGTTACCAAAGATAACGTAGCTGATGATATCGCCGTAATCGATGCTATTGTCATAGCTGGTGTAGCTGCCGGATCTTCCGATGGCCAGGTCGTCGTAGCCGTCGCCGTTGATGTCGCCTGCGCCACTGACGGTCGCATGGAGGATGCTGCTTCCGGTTACGCCCTCGATCACGAAGCCGTTGGTGCCGTTGAGTGAGTTTAGGTTGAGTACTGCGGAGTAGCCGTCGAACTTGCCGTAAACGACGTAGCTTTCACCTGTGTATATTTTACCCTTGGGGTTGGCGAAAGCAGACCCGATGAAGAGGTCGTCGAGGCCGTCGCCGTTAATATCCCCGGCGATGCTGACCGAGTGGCCGGTGAAGTCGTCCTTGTTGATCCCGGTGATGACAAAGCCGTTGTTGCCGTTGAGTTCCGATAGGTTGAGGTTGTCGGTGAATCCGGAGGCTTTGCCGAAGATGACGTAGGATTCACCGGCGTCTTCTTTGGCGTTGGAGTCTGCGCCGAAGGAGCCGATGACCAGATCGTCGTAACCGTCGCCGTTGATATCCCCGCCTCCACTAACGGAATAACCCGAGTGGTCATCGTATTTGATCCCGGTGATGGCAAAACCGTCTTCGCCACTAATTCTATAGGGGCTAAGTCGGTGATCGGGGCCACCGGCCTTGCCGAAAATGACATAGCTTTCCCCTTTGCCGACGCCGTAGGGCCCGGAGTAATAGTGGAACCTGTCGTTTGCGCGATTTGCGCCGATGATCAGGTCGTCGAAGCCGTCGCCGTTGATATCCCCCGCCCCGCTCACGGTACCGCCGAATCGGCCGCTAATTTCGAATCCGGGGATGATGATGCCGTTGCTGCCGTCCAGGTCTGAGAGTTCCAGGTCTGCGTCGAAGGCCCCGGCCTTGCCGAAGACGATGTAGACTTCGCCCTGAGCGCCACCGTAGCTGTAGTTGAACATTCTATAGTTTGCGCTTGGAGCGCCGACGGCCAGGTCGTCAAAGCCGTCGCCGTTGATATCTCCGGCCGCGGCGACTGACCTGCCGACTCCGTCGATGGAATCCTGGCCTTTAATCACGAAGCCATTGGCTCCGTTTAGTGAAGCAGGGCTGATGCTGGCATCGAAGTCGTCTGCTTTGCCGAATATGACATAGACTTCCCCGGCGTTTCGCTCCCCGTTGGGGTCGGCTCCACTGGCCGCGATGAGTAGGTCGTCAAACCCGTCACCGTTGATGTCGCCTGCGCCGCTGACCGAGCCGCCGAGGCCGTCTCGTGATTTAAGGCCGTGGATCGTAAATCCGTTGGCACCATCGAGGTCGGTTAATTCTAAGTTGGCATCAAAGCCGTTTGCCTGGCCGAAGACCAGGTAGCTCGCCCCGGCGGATTTCATGCCGTTGGGGGCGGCACTGCTTTGACCGATGATCAAATCATCGATTCCGTCGCCGTTGATGTCCCCGGCGTTGGTCGCCGACTGTCCGGTGGCATGGCCCCAATCGATCCCTTTGACTGCAAACCCCGTCGTTCCGTCGCCGCCGTTCTCGGGCAGCAGACTCGCAAGCTCGAAGGGGGAGGACGCGGACAGCAGCAGGCGGGGCTCGAGTGTTTCGAGGGTGGGGCTAGAAGTATCGCCCGGGCGGTGTGACGCTTTGAGGCTGGTTCGCAGGTTCATGACTACTCCGGAAGGGGCCTGGACCCAAGCGTAGCCCGCAGTAAGTTAATGACAATAACCAATAACAGCGAGCGGATATATAATGCATCTATAGCGTACCGCGGCTACATATAGATAACAAGTATTTAGGGTGTTTTTAGGTTGACTGTGAGGGCCTGCCGGAATGTCACAGCGTCTGGGTGTCGCCGACGGAGATCATCCGGCTAATCTGATCGGTCTTGAAGCCCAAGGCCATGGGTTGGCGGGCACCGGGGAGGACGACGACGTCGTAGAGTTCAGTGACGATACCCTCGATGGTCAGGTGGTGGGCGATGTCACCTGTGCGCAGGTCGATGACGTAGAGCCCGCAGTGTGCATCGGCGCCGCGGTCGGCGAGGTTCTGATCCAGTTGTAGGCCGGAGAATGTTTTGTTCTTGCGTGGTTTTGACAGGCCGACGATGGCGTAGTCGCCGACGAAGGCGAGCCCTCGCATGTAGCCAGAGCAGAAGGTGACCGGCTGGAAGCTACCGGCGGCTTGGTCTATGTAGCCGAAGAACCCGGTGCCGGAGTTCAGGACCCAGAGCTTGTCGTGGTAGACCCGTGGGGAGTGAGGCATGGATAGGCCGGTGCCGATGATGTCGTTGGTCGTGATGTCGATAATACATCCGCCGTCGTCGCGTCGATCGCGCCAGCCGTCTATGCTGTCGGATTGGCTGACGGTGGTGGCATAGCGGGGTTTGCCGTTTTCCATTGCGAGCCCGTTGAGGTGGCAGCGGTCTTCGGCGACGAGCGTGCTGATAAACGGCGGCTTCCAGAGGGGGGCGAAGCTCTCGCGGTCGCTGTGCGTAGCCAGGCAGTTGAAGAGCGTGTTGACGAAAACGACTCGGCCGGTGCTGTCGATGGCGACGTCATGGATGTCCAGATCGCCGGTGGTGTAGCCGATCTGTGGGACGTAGAGCCGGTCGTATCCGTCGGCCAGCTGGCCGGGCGCCAGTGCATTTTCGAAGCGCCAGAGCTGGTAAAGCGAGCTCATCCAGAGGGTTTGGCCGTCGGCCCAGAGGCCCATGCAGCGGTTGAAGGTGCGCTCAAAGATGGAGAGTTGGCCGTCGGTCTTCAGACCGATCAGGAACAGCTTGCCGGTCTGGTAGGTGGTGAACGCGAGGCTGATTTCTTGCTCAGCGAGCCAGCCGTTGAACCGTCGGGAGCCGACGAGCTCAAGCTTTGGCCCTTGATAGGGGTCGGCGGGGTCTGTAGGAGGCGCGTCCATAAGGATTGTTTATAGCGGGATTGAGGTGTCTCGGCTATTGATCGAGTTGGGTGCGGGGGCTTTTTCGTTTGGGCGTCGGGCGTGCTATCATGCCCGGTTCGCAAGCTATTTAGTAAGGACCGCCACCATGGCCAAGACTTCAGACCCCAAAAAGATTGTGCTCGCCTACTCCGGCGGGCTGGACACGTCCGTGATCCTCCCCTGGCTCAAGGAGCGGTACCCCGGCGTGAAGCTGGTGGCCTTCGCCGCGGAACTCGGGCAGGGCGATGAGCTCAAGGGCATCGAGAAGAAGGCCTACGCCTCCGGTGCGGATGAGGTCATCGTCAAGGACCTCCGCAAGGAGTTCGCCGAGGAATATTGTTTCCCGATGATCCGGGCGCACGCGATCTATGAGACCGACTACCTGCTAGGGACGAGCATCGCCCGGCCGTTGATCGCCAAGCACCAGGTCATGGTCGCCAAGCAGACCAAAGCCGACGCCGTCGGCCACGGCGCGACCGGCAAGGGCAACGACCAGGTCCGCTTCGAGCTGACCTACAAGGCGCTGAACCCGAAGCTGAAAATCATCTCCCCCTGGAAAGATCCGGACTTTGAATTGACCGACCGCGAAACCGCGATCGACTACGCCAAGGCCCACAAGGTGCCCGTCGATCAATCCAAAAAGAAGATCTACTCGCGCGACCGCAACCTCTGGCACATCTCCCACGAGGGCGCAGAGATCGAAGACCCGGCGAACGAACCCCTGGACGCCTGCCTGGTCATGTCCCTGCCGGTGAGCAAGGCCCCGGCCAAGCCGCAGTACGTCAATATCGAGTTCAAGCAGGGCAACCCGATCGCGATCGACGGCAAAAAAATGGCGGGCCACGACCTGATCCAGATGCTCAACAACATCGGCGGGCAGCACGCCGTCGGCACGACCGTGCTCGTCGAGAATCGCCTGGTCGGGATGAAGTCGCGCGGCGTCTACGAGACCCCCGGCGGGACCATCC
>CBDUNP010000143.1:0-7548 GCA_965368605.1 uncultured bacterium
CGTGCGGCCGTGTCATGCTCCCTCAGTTGGGACCTGAACCGCTCGGCGATCAGCTTCAGCAGTGCATCACCGGTGTTGTGGCCCAGGCTGTCATTGATCACCTTGAAGCGGTCGAAGTCGAAGAAGACCACCGCGAACTCGCCGCCGCCTTGCCGACGCTCGTTTAGCGCCAGGCTCAGTTTCTGATTGAAAAGCTGGCGGTTTGGCAGGTCGGTGAGTTGATCGAACTCTGCCATGCGGCGCAGCTTGTTCTGTGCGTCTTTGAGGTCCGTGATGTCGGACAGTGAACCCGTGAGTCGTTTTGCCGTACCCTCGTGATCCCTGCTTGCCGTGGCGCGGCACATCATCCAGCGTGTCGATCCGTCGGCGTGACTCATCTCGACCTCGACCTCGAACCGGTCTGATCCGCCGTTGAGGTATTGGTTGAGCTTGCCCTGGAAAACCGTGAGGTTCCGGCTGGTGATTCGGCCGAACCAGGTATCCGGTGTGTCTTCTTCGGCCTGATGCTGGGGTATGCCCAGCAGGGTGTACCAGTTCGGGGCGTAGTAGACCCGGTTGGTGCTGAGGTCCCAGTCCCAGACCGCTTCGCGCGTCCCCTGGATCACCAGGCCGTAGCGTTCGTCACTCTGCTTAAGCGCATTATTTGAAAACTCAAGCTGCTGGGTACGTAGCCTGACCTTCTCCTCGATGCGCTCATTGGTTTCTTCGAGCTGGACCTGGGCCTCGGCCATCTTCCACATCTCACGGGACGATATGATGCAGCTGGAGATCAGGAATGTATTCTCAAAAAGTACCCAGCCCGCGTGCTCGAATGCCCGCCAGGGGCTTGCGGTGAGGACCCCAAACACCGACTCGGGCCAGAATATGCCTCGCAACAGGTGGTCGGCGGTTACCACGATCGTCGCCGGGATGAAGACACGCCAGTCACGGTAGAACGCCAGGAACGCCAGGGATCCAAACACATGGAAGTGCGTCTCGATCCGCCCGCCGGAGATATGGATCAGAAGCACCGAGAAAAGCATCTGCGCTACACCGACCGTGTAGCGTGTCATGGCTTCGCCCCGATGTTGCCAGATCATGTACAGCGGTGCCGCAGCGATCATCACGCCCATCACCAGGCTCGCCCAGACATGGATGTGGACCGAGCTTGAGCTACCCGCCCACGTTTTCGGTGTTAACAGCAGAGCCCCGAGCACACCCGCGGTCAGCTGCACCAGCATCAGGACACCAAACAACATATCCGCCCGGCAGGCGTTCCTGCGGAAGTAGCGGTCGTATTGAGCCTGGATGCGTGGTGTGTTATTCATCTTTGCAGAATGGACAGTGCTCGGTGGGTTTGGTTTCACAACGCAGGTCGTCCGGACCCGACATCTGGCAGCCAAAGACGTCGGTCTGCACGGGGAAGGGTTTATCGTTGAAGTAGCTGGCCAGCGCGTCCGAGCCCGGGCTGTCGCCGGCGTGGCCGCGCGAAGCGGTGACCCCGCCCCAGAACACCAGTCGGCCGTCCGGTTCGTAGAGCGCAACCGTGCCGGAGGTTTCGGCGCCGGCCTGATTCGTTATGTGGCCGCCCATGTCCACGAGCCGTTCGCAGTCAGGCAACCGGCCGACGCTGTCCCAGAGGGTTGATTGATGCCAGTCCGGGGCCATGCCCCGCGGCACATTAAAGACAACGCGTAGTGCGAACCGGTCTTGAAACTTCCTCTGCAACCGGGCCAGCCCCTCGACCGAGGCCTGGGTACACGGGCAGCGCGGGTGGACAAACATCACCACGGTTGGCCGGGCCTGGTCAAGCTGAATCAGGCCCCCGTCCGCGAGCTTCGGCTGCGCCGCGCCTGCATCGTTCGGCGTGTGGCTGTAGATCGTGACCCATGCGGTGGCCGCCGCGCAGCAACACAGCCAGGCACCAAGCGCCAGGAAGTGTACGGGCTTATTCGATTTTTGTTGCGGCTCCACAGGCATTTACTTTTTATCGGTGAATGCGATATGCACGATCATTACTGCCCGGCATTTGGGGGAGATAACCTGTGTTTCCGATTAGTTACCCGGTGTGGCGGCGGGTTAACACGCTATATGTCTAGGCCTTATTTCATCGCGATGGCGAGGATTATTGGAACAGGCCCGGGGGTGCCCGGTTGTAGCGACAGGGCACCATCTGCGGATTTTTCCGCCGGCGTTTCCGCAGCGATCATGCCCGCTTGATGGTGTCTTACGGCCGTCGGGATTAAGTGGCACACCGGGCCGACTTAGAACAGTTCTTTCAGTTTCTCGTCCAGCGCTTCGCCGCGGAGGTTGACCGCGACGACCTTGCCGGTCTCGCAGTCGATCAGGTAGTTATTCGGCACGCCGGTGACCTGGTACAGCTTCTTGGGCTTGCTCTCCTGCCCGAAGCCGGTGTCGATCCAGGGGAGTTCCTCGTCGATCGAGGCCTTGGACCAGGCGGCCTTGTCCTTGTCGATGGTGAATGAAAAGATCTCGAAGCCGGCGTCGTGGTATTTCGTGTACGCCTTCTTCATGTTCGGGATCTCCGCCCGGCAGGGGCCGCACCACGATGCCCAGAACTCCAGCAGGACGTACTTGTTATCGGCACAGACCTCGCGGAGTGAGACGTCATTCCCATCCAGCGTCTTGGCGTCGAAGTACTTGGCGTAGTCGCCGACCGCGACGCGCATCCCCTCGCTTTCGAGCTTGGCCTTGCGGGCTTCCCACTGCGCGACGTATTCCTTCGCCCAGGCATTTTCCGGGTCTTCCTTGAGGATGCCGCGGACCGCGTCGATCTCCCAGCCGAAGATGATGTAGCCCGTGCTGATGGCCAATTCCCGCGCGAGCATGTCCGGGTGAGTGGTTGCGATCTTCTCGCGTGCGGTGTACTCGGCCTCAATAAACTCGGTCTGCAACGCGTTGATTTTCTTGTTGTAGGCCGCGATCGCCTCCTCGCCTTCATCTTCGCTCGGCCTGACGAGCGTCCGCATCTGGGTCCTGGGGGTCAGGTAGGCGTCGGACGCTTTCCAGGAGTTAAAGACGATATCGTTGTACTCCCCGTTGACTTTCCAGTTGTACCCTTCGTCCATCGTCATGGTCAGCTCGCCGGGCTCGAGGATAAACTTCTGGCCCTTGACCGGCCCCATGTGCATGCCTTCGTGGGACACGCCCTCGGAGACGTGGAAGTACACGGGCTCGATGGTGTCGGCGACGCCCTCAATGTGGAACTTGCCATCCACCAGCTTGGCCCGGCCGACCAGCTCGGTGCCGGGGCCGCCGGGCGAGTCGGAGGGGGTTGCGGAGCTTGCTGAGGCCATGCTCATGCCCATCGCCATCCCGCCGCCACCGGACTTGGCCGATCGGCGGTAGATGACCATCTCGCCGCTGGCGAACAGGGCGGAGAGGTCGCCGGTGATGGTGAAAGACTTATCCGCCGACTCGGGCTGGCTGGTGGGTGCCGTGGTGGTGGGGGTTTCGCCGTGTACGGCTGGTGGGGCGGACAGAGGCAACAGCATCGCGGCGAGGGTCAGGGCGGTGGTCAGGACGGGTTTCATGAGGGTCTCTATATAAAAGGTATGGCGGTGTATCCGGGGGTGTGCGGGTTTATACGCCCTGACGCTTGGTTGGTTCGGCCGGGTCCGGGGTTGCGACGATTTTACCATGGTCGGTGGTGATCGGCCGATACCGGGGGGGTGGCTTTGATTATCCGGGCTTATCCGATATCGTCTTACCCAACAGGAGCCCAAGCACGATGACACAGCCTACGGATGACTTCAAGGCCGGCCAGCGGGTCGCCATCACCCAGCAGATCCCCCGCAAGACCGAGGTCTGGACCGAGCGGGTCGAGGGCGAGGTCGTCCGCACCGAGCAGAAGAAGACCGGCTCCTGGTTCGCCCACTCCAAAGACGACAAGCTCTGGCTGGACCGTCTGGTCATCCGCAAGGACGACGGCGAGGTCGTGACCTGCAACCTCGATCAATACACCCACGTTGAAGTCGTCGACGACTCGAAGTGAGTCGGCTTTAAATAGCAACCGCCCGTGTGCCCGCTTGTCTTTAACAAGTGCGGGGTGATCGGCTGTCGGTGGGGTGCTATGATTGGGTTCACGCATTATTTTCACCCGCTTTAATCCGTAAGGGAAACGACATGGCGATCATCGACTGGCGTAAGCAGCACGGCGACTTCTTCGACGGGGGGCGGGCCTTCGTCACGGGCGGCGCGGGGTTCATCGGCTCGCACCTCACCGAGGCCCTGATCGACCTGGGCGTCTCCGTCACCGTCATCGACGACCTGTCCGGCGGGGACGTCGGGAACTTCGATACCTATAAAGACCGCGCGGGCGACAAGCTGAACTTCGTCGAAGGTTCGATCCTGGATGCGGACCTCCTTAAGAAGCTGATCGACGGCTGCGATTACGTCTTCCACCAGGCGGCCCTGGG
This sequence comes from uncultured bacterium, assembly GCA_965368605.1. Lineage (GTDB taxonomy): Bacteria > Planctomycetota > Phycisphaerae > Phycisphaerales > Phycisphaeraceae > JAJRRS01. The sequence continues at coordinate 4,419 of CBDUNP010000143.1, forward strand.
CTCCGTGCCGCGCAGCGTTGAGCTGCCGGTGCTGTACAACGAGGTGAACACGACCGGGACGCTGAACGTCCTTGAGGCGGCGCGGGCCGGCGGGGTCAAGCGTGTGATGTTTGCGGCGAGCTCGTCGGCGTATGGCGATTCGGAGACGCTGCCCAAGATCGAGACCATGCCCGTCAAAGCCAAGAGCCCGTATGCGGCGAACAAGGTGGCGTGCGAGGCGCTGATGCGTGCCTATGCCGGGAGCTACGGGCTGGACACCGCCTGCCTGCGGTACTTCAACATCTTCGGCCCACGGCAGAACGCGAACTCGGCCTACGCGGCGGTGATCGCGGCCTTCGCAAGCTCACTGATCGCGGGCGAGCACCCGATCATCTTCGGCGACGGCGAACAGTCGCGCGACTTCACGTTTGTCGATAACGCGGTCCACGCCAACCTGCTGGCCGCACGTTGTGAGAAGAAGATCGGCGGCGAGGTGTTGAACGTCGCGGTCGGGCAGCGCGTGTCGGTCAACGAACTGGCGGCGATGATGGCCAAGCTCATGGGCCGTCCGGAACTGACCCCCGAACACCGCGACGAACGGGCCGGCGACGTAAAACACTCACTGGCGGACCTGAACCTGACGCGCGAGACCATCGGGTATGAGCCGGTGGTGGGTTTTGAGCAGGGGCTTGAGCCGACGGTCCGGTGGTACGAAACGGTGATGGCTAAGGGTTGAGCAGGCGGTGGGGCGAGGGTGTTGTGTTTAGCGTGATCGGACCTTGTGGGCGGGTAGCCGGCGGGGTTATCCACAAAAGACTGTCTTATACGGGTTTTTTCTTTACGGCGGCCGGTGCGGTTGTCTAGGATAGAGTTGTCATGTCACAAGCGCCGGTGAGCGATCAGACTGCCCGCGGCTACGAGCCGCCCCGCAACACACAGTTCAGCGTCTTCGTCGACAACAAGGTCGGCCGGCTGCTGGAGGTGATTGAGGTGTTCCATGGGAAGCCTCTGGAGCTGGCGGGGTTGAGCGTGGTGGAGTCGGCGGACCACTCGGTCGTTCGGCTGATCACGTCGCACGGCGACCTGGCCAGGCGGTTGCTGGAACGCCATCAGCTGCCGTTCAGCGAGGTGAATGTCCTGGCGGTGGAACTTGGGCAAGGCAAGTCGCTGGCGGAGATGTGCCGGTGTTTGTTGGCGGCGGAGCTGAGCATTCATTACGCCTACCCGCTATTAGTTCGCCCACGCGGCCTGCCGGCGATCGCGATCCTGACGGACGATCTGTTACTCAGTGGTCAGATCCTTCGGCGGAAGTTGTTCACGCTGTTAGCAGAGAACGACCTGGGCGATAACGCCCCGCGCAACACGCCCGGGGGCGGGCCGTCAGATAATTGAACGTGGTGTTATTAACCGCGAAGGCGCAAAGACAGAAGAGGGGGAGTTAAACAGGATGGCAGGATCAGCATGATTTAACGCGCAATCTTTCCGCCCGCCTTATCCCGTCCACCCTGTCATGCTGCCTACATTCCTATTCTTTTCTTCTCTGTGCCCTCTGTGCCCTCTGTGCCTCTGTGGTTAATGCTTGCTCCACTCAGTCACGTCGTCTGCGCAGGCCCGTGATTGCGCCGAGGGTCAGGAGCGTAAGCGTGGCGGGCTCGGGGATGTTGGCTCCCGCCCCCGGAAGTTGAGGCGGTGTGCCCGCATTCCAGTTGCCCAGGACTGCGTTGAGGTCGTCGATGCCGACGAAGCCGTCGCCGCTTGGGTCGGCCAGTGGGTTGGCGGGCGGGACGTTCTGGTTCCAGTTGGCGAGCACGATGTTGAGGTCGTTGATGCCGACGAAGCCGTCGGCATCGAGGTCGCCTTGCAGCGAATTGGACAACACCGATAGCCTGCCGTCGATCAGCAAGTTGCTGGTGTCCCAGTCGAGGTTGCTGCCGAGGGTCGGGAGGTTGATTTCGCTAAAGGTTCCAGTGATCGAACCGAAGTTGAGGATGTCGAAGACATCGCCTGCGCCGGGGACAAAGCCGTTGATCAGGGCGATGTCCAGGATGCCATCGGCGGTCAGTGTGCCGGCGATGTCCAAGACATCGAACTCGGTGCCCGCGAGCAGGCCGCCGATCTCCATGAACAGCGTGTTGCCGGCGCCGAAGCTGGCTGAGCCCTCGACGGTGACGATCGCGGGGCTGTCGCCGGGGGAGAAGCCGCCCTGGAAGTCGGCGGTGCCTGAGCCGAAGATCCCGCCGCCACCTGAGACCAGGCCTGTGAAGGTGACGTTGTCGATGACATTGATGTTGGAGCCGGCGGGGTTGATGACTGGCCCGCCGATGATCGTGTCGATGAAGACGGCGGTGCCGAGGTTGTATAGACCCGTGCCAGTGGTGCTAAAGCCATCGAATACGGTGAGGCTGCCCATGTTCGTCAGGCCGCCGGAGCTGAACCCGCCGCCGTGCAGAACGATCAGATCGCTACCCGCTTCGATGGTGGTCAGGTTGCTGACGTTGATGGCCTTCTGGCTGCTGATGTTCAGATCGTCGCCGAAGAGCCCACCCGCGCCGATGGTCAGATCGTCGGAGGTGAGGTTGAAGGTGCCGGCCACAAAGTCGAGGTTGGCGAGGTTGGCCGTGTCGATCGAGCCGACGGACAGGATGCCGCCGTCCAGTAGCGTGGAGCCGGTGTTCCAGATCTTGAGCGTGTCTCCGACGGCGACCTCGCCGCCATCGCGTATCTGTAACGAGCCCGTTCCACCGGGACTAGGGAAACTTCCACCCACAAATAGATCGCCCGAGTTCGTCCACACCGAGCCCACCCCCGTCACCGTCGCGGTGCCGGTCGAGCCGTTTACGTAGCCGATGAAGCCGGATGTGCTGCTGACGGTGCCACCGGCCTCGACACTCAGCGTGCCGTCGCCGTCGCGACCCACACTTAGAGGGCCGTTCGTCCACGCCGAGCCGGCGCCATTCACCGTCGCGGTGCCGGTCGAGCCGCTTTCGTAGCCGATGTCGCCAAAGAAGTTGCTGACGGTGCCACCGGCCTCGACACTCAGCGTGCCGTCACCAAACTCACCTACAGATAGATAGTCCGAGTTCGTCCACGTCGAGCCCGGCCCCTTCACCGTCGCGACGCCGGTGGAGCCGCTTTCGCGGCCGATGAAGCC
>CBDUNP010000144.1:0-7507 GCA_965368605.1 uncultured bacterium
GCGGTGATCAACGGCATCAACGCCATCTCCGATGGCAAGACCGTCCGCGTCGTCTCTGACTTCCTGGATGTCTCCCTGGACCTGACCGACGCCGGTGCCACCACCATCGGCTCGATCGACGCCTTCACCATCACCGGTGGCGGTGCCAAGTTCAACCTCGGCCCCAACGTCGATATCCAGAACCAGGTCAGCATCGGTATCGGCAACGTCGCGGCTCGCAACCTCGGGTCGCTGGCCAACGGCTACCTCGATGACCTGGGCTCCTCCAAGGTCGCCAACGTCGAGGACGGCAGCCTCGAGACGGCACAGAAGATCGTCAACGACGCGATCAGTCAGGTCTCGTCGCTTCGCGGTCGGCTCGGTGCCTTCCAGAAGAATATCGTCGGTGCGACCATCCGGTCGTTGGGTGTTGCCCTCGAGAACACCAGTGCCGCCGAAAGCTCCATACGTGATACCGACTTCGCGACGGAAACGGCCGAACTGACACGTAGTCAGATCCTGGTCAACGCCGCGACCAATGTGCTGGCGATCTCCAACAGCCAGCCACAGTCGGTCCTGTCTTTGCTCGGGTAACCCTGAGCCCCTGATCGCAGGAAGCCTCGCCTAACACGCGGGCATCCGATCACTGATGCGGAACGGCGACCGGAAACGGTCGCCGTTTCTATTTATAAAAGCCCCGTATTTCCCCGGGCAATCGCGCCCCAGCCGCTCGCGGCTTAGCGATCCTGACATACCCCCTGATATCCACCAATCGGGCCATATTCCTACCCCAAATCACACTTATCAACCTCTTCGCCCCACCGATCCCCCGCCAGCCTCGCTTTTGTCACGCCACCCCGCGACAACGACCGATAACTACTAAGTACCAATCCCGAAATCACACAGAATTGCCCTTATGCACGTCATGCTCTCCTACCCCAAGTCCGGCCGAACCTGGATCCGGTTCATGGTGGACAGCTACCTCTGCAAAGCCTTCGACCTGAATTGCCCCAACGTCTTCGACGCGGAAAAACAGCTCAAGCAAACCCACCCCGTCGAGTGGACCCACCTGACCGGGGCGATGATCGGCAAACTCCCCTACTGGGCGATCGGCCCCTGGCAATTCGACGACGCCACCCGCAGCGTCCCCTGGCTGGTCCTCACCCGCAACTTCCAGGCCACCCTCGCCAGCGCCTACTTCCAGGCTCGCGACCGCATCAAAGTCTTCGCCGGCACGCCTTCAGAATTCGTCCGCGACCCGCGCTACGGCGCGGTCAAGATCGTCAGCTTCTACAACCAGCTTCAAGAACTACGCCCGATGCTCAACCACTGCCACATGTTCAGCTACGAGCAGTTCACCCATGAACCCAAGGCGGAGCTTGGCCGGATGATCCAGGCGTTGAGCCTGAAAGTCGACGACACCCTCATCGATCAAGTTGTCGAGGCCGCCAGCTTCGAGAATATGAAGCGTCTCTCCGTCGCCCCCGAATACGCCGGCTCCGTCATCGCGCCGACCGACCCGACGCGCCCCGAGACCTTCAAGGTCCGCAGCGCCGGCCGAGACAAGAAGACGCTGTTCAACGACGACGACATCGCCTACATCGATAAAATCGTCGACCTGCTCTTCCTGCACAAAGACCACCCCGACTACCAGACCTGCCTGGGCCGCCCCCCAATAAAGAAACCCAAAACAGAATCTATCCCCGCATAAACAACATATTCTCGCCTACAGCCCCGGCCCCAACGCCGCCGAGGGACACCAACCACCAGCCACTAATCACCAACGGCCAAACAACCATGCCCGCCACCATCACACCCAACAACACAACCACGCTCCAGCGCATCGACGAGCTGTTGAGCAAACAACTTTTCTTCATCGTCGGCTGCCAGAAGTCCGGGACCACCTGGGTCGAACGGCTGCTCAACGGCCACCCAGACATCCGCTGCCACGGCGAAGGCTACTTCGCGCCCGTACTCATGCCGTTATTGCAACAGGCGATCCAGACCTACAACCAGCGCCAGAAAGCCGGCCCGGAAGGGCTCTTCACCGACAGCGACCTGATAGAACTGCTGCGCACCGCGGTCGGCCTGAGCTTCGCTCGATGGGTCGGCGACAACGAAGTGCTTGCCATCGGTGAAAAAACACCCGAAAACGCCATGCGCATGAACCCGCTATTGCAGTGCTTCCCCAACGCGAAGTTCATCCACATCACCCGCGATGGCCGAGACGTCTGCGTCTCCGGCTGGTTCCACAACCAGCGCAAGGCCGGCCCCGACTTCGCTAAAAAATTCCCCGACCTCAACACCTACATCAAGTACACCGTCACCCAGCACTGGCTGCCCTATATCCAGCAGGCCCAGCAGTTCGGCCAACAGCACCCCGAACGTTACCTCGAACTACGCTACGAAGACCTGCACCAGGACCCCGAGGCGCAGACTAAAAACCTGCTGACCTTCCTGGGCATGGACGACAGCGAAGCCGCCACGCTCGCATGCCTCGAGGCCGGCAGCTTCAAGAAACTCACCGAAGGGCGAACCCGCGGCGAAGAAGACAAGTCATCCTTTTTCCGAAAGGGCGTCATCGGCGACTGGCAAAACCACTTCGACGAATCCAACCTCGCCACCTACAACCAGGTCGCAGGCGACCTCCCCCGCAAGCTCGGCTACACCTGAATTAATAAAAAGTACCCCCCACCAGAAGCCCACGTTTGCTAAACGTGAGCCAACCTATCCACGCGCGCCGACTCACACCCGGAAGATCGACCCGACCTTCTTCCCGAAGACCAGCGACACAAAGATCAGCGTCAGCGCCAGCAGGCCCATGCTCCAGACGCCCAATGCGCTGGCGACCTGCGGGCCGTCACCGAGCCGCTCGAACAGCGTGTAGATCGTCTTGGTGATCGGGTAATACCCCTCGCTCTGTGCCAGCAGCAGCGAGTCGGACACCTCAAGCATCGCGAAGCTGAACGCCAGCACCCCGCCGGCCAGCAGGTTTGCCGCCACCAGTGGGATCACGATCTTGCGCATCGTCCCCAGCCAGCTCGCGCCGAACACCGACGCCGCGTCTTCCAATTCGACCGGCACCTGCTCCAACCCCGCCACCGCCGAACGCAGCACATAAGGCAGACGCCGGATCATGTACGCGATTACCAGGAAGCCCGTCGGGTTCGCATTCTCGCCGAGCACCTGTAAGAACCCGGGCACACCGCCCTCGGGGAACAGCTTCTGCAACTGCAACGACACCGCGATATATCCGAACGCCATCACGATCCCCGGCACCGCCAACGGCATCATCCCCAGCCCATCCAGCAGGCCCCGGCCACGCAGACGGAAGCGCGTGTTCAGGTACGCGATCGTCACGCCCAACACCATCGCAAGCAGCGTCGCACAACCCGCAAAGATCAAGCTGTTCTTAATCGACCGGGCCGCAAGCGGGTGCGTCATCGCGTCGCCGAAGTGGTCGATCGTCATCCCCTCCGGCATAACCGACCGGTACCACCCGCCCGGCGGGCTCAGGCTCGTCAGCACCACGCCCAAGTGCGGCAGAAGGGCAAGCACGCCGACGAATAAAAACATCCCGACCGTGATGACCGTCTGCATCGGGCTTAGCTGCACCGGCACGGCCGCACGCATCGCGCGCGTCGTCGCGGTATGGCTCTGCCGACCCAGCAGTATCTTCCCAACCCAGTACGTCGCCACCGCCATCGTCAGCATGACCATAACCAGCGCGTAAGGCCTGGGGCTCGATTCCATCTCCTGCACGCCGTAGAACACCTGCACCGCCGTCACCCGGTTAAACCCGAACATCAACGGCGTGCCCAGTTCCGTAAAGCTCCAGATAAACACGATCGTCCCGCCGGCGAAAATGCCCGGCATTATCAGCGGGAAAATGATCCGCCTGAAACGCATCCACCGCCCGGCGTTCAGGTTAATCGCCGCCTCCTCGATCGAGGGATCAAGGTTCGCGATCGCCGCGATCAGGTTCAGATAAATGATCGGGAACAGGTGCAACGCCTCGACGATCACGACGCCGCTGAGCCTCGCCCCGCCGAAGAAGTCGATCGGGTCCGACCAGTCCACCACACCCAGCCAGACCAGCAGCGCGTTCACCGCGCCGTAGCGCCCCAGGATGTTCTGCAAGCCGATCGCCCCAACAAACGGTGGCAGCACCAGCGGCAACAGCACCAGCCCGCTTAACAGCTTCTTCCCCGGGAACTCGTACCGCGCACTGACCCAGGCCAACGGCCCGGAGATCAGGATGCTCAACCCCGTCACCCAGAACGCGATGATAAAACTATTCACCACCCCTTCCCGCAGGATCGGGTCCTCAAACACGCGGATCAGATGGATCAGTGTCCAGCCCCCGTCTGTGTCCTTCAGCGCCCCGACCACCGTCAGGCTGATCGGCCAGAGCAGGAACACCCCTAGCACCAAAAAGCACATCCCAAACATCACATAATGTCGTGCGCGTGGCTCTTTCATACAACAACCCACCCATCACTCACAGCCGAAAGAAATACAGTCAGTCCCACACCGTTCATCGCCAATAGATATATAGAGTTGCCGATCAATAGTCACCCGCCGATATCTGGTTGTACCGCTCTCTGAAAAACCGGGTCCAGGCGATCCGGTCAAGCTCGCGCTGGTCGGGGTCCTGCTTCCAGACGTCGGGCCTCTCGACCAGCTCCTGCTCGGTGAAAGGCATCTGGTCGAACATCGCGGTCATCGCCGCCTTCTTTGCCGGGTCTTGTTCGTTCTGGATCGCCCGCCAGGCATCGACCAGGTCGTCGTGCGTGTCGATCGCCATCGCGTGCAGCACCACCGACACGGTGCCCATGTGGTTCGGCGTGCCCGGGTCCAGAGCCTTGGCCATCGTGTAGTAATTCACCGGGTCCACCATCCGCGCCATCAGCTCCGGCGTGTACATCTCCAGGCTCACCGGCGGGCGGCGCAGCTCGTAATGCCTCGGCCCGTCCGGGTCCCCCGTCTTGAAGTTCCAGACCGCCTGCCCCTTAAAACTCAGGCTGAACTCGACGAAGCGTTTGGATAACTCAAGCCGTTCCCCCGACACGCCGTTGAGCACCGCCACCGGGTCGCAGGCGTAGACCGTTGTCCCCGCAGGCGCGGCATACCCGACCCGGTCGCCCCCGACCGCCTGGGACTGGAACCGGCCGTAGAAGTCGATGCAGATCCCCGCCGCCGAGTCCCCCGCCGACACGTCAAGCGGGACTTTTGTCGAGGATGTCGAGAAGTAGCGCGTGTTCGCAAACGTCCGACGCAACACCCACCACCCCTGCTCCCAGCCGAGCCGCTGGACGATCGCGTTGTACGTCACACGCACCGACCCGCTGTGCGACGGGTCCGACATCGCCAGCCAACCGAAGTATCGCTCATCGGCCAGATCCGCCCAGCCCGTCGGCTCATCCAACTCCAACGCGCCAAGCACGTCGCGGTTATAAACAATCCCGAAACTGCTGAGTATCACACCCCACCAGTGCCCGTCCGGGTCATACGTCTTCGCCCCGGCGATCTGGCCATCACCAAACACACGCGCGACCAGTTCTTCTGGCAGCTCGATCGGCTGAGTCACCGAGGCGTGATGCGTCACCACGCCGTCGCCCGACGGATCAGGCACCTCGACCGTGACACCGGTACGCTTCAAGTATTTATCAAACATGTAGTCGCCGCCGCCCAGCACGACGTCGTACCCGACCGAGCGAACCTCGCGCCCCTGCGCGACCGCCTGTTGGAGCTCCGATCGGTACTGGCTTAACAGCACGCGCTGGATCTCGCCGGACCCGCCGGTGCGCCACTGGATATCGACCGGCTGACCGTAGTGCTCCTGATGCCAGGCACTAAACGCCGAGCTGATCTCTTGTCTGATCTGCTCGTTGTGCGGCGTCAGGATGACCAGCCGTCTGGACCCCGGCGCGACCACCGCCTCCGGCGGACGCCAGGCTATCGGCGCGCCGATCAGCAATCCCAACAAAAACAGAACGATAATATGGGGCAGGTAGTTTCGCATCTGTAATAAGACGCACAAGATACCGCCCTTTGCCTCCCAACCCCAGCCCCCTCGATCCGTTAACCAAACATTAACAATCCATGCAGACGCGCAGGCCTCCGGGGAGGTACAATGCCCGGCAATATGATCTCGATCACCGCCGACAAACTCACCAAATCCTACGGGGCCATGCACGCCGTCGACCACGTCGACACACGCATCGAACCCGGCGAACTCTTCTTCCTGCTCGGGCCTTCCGGCTGCGGCAAGACCACGCTCCTGCGCATGATCGCCGGCCTGCTCGAACCGACCTCCGGCAAACTCCTCTACGCCGACCAGGACGTCACGCACACGCCCTCCGGCCAGCGCAACTGCGCCATGGTCTTCCAGAACTACGCCCTCTGGCCTCACATGACCATCCGCCAGAACGTCGGATTCGGCCTGGACGCCAAGAAAGTCCCCGGCCCTGAAAAGAAGCAGCGCGTCGATAAGGTGATGGCGACCGTCCAGATCGATCACCTGGCCGAACGCAAGCCCGGGCAGCTCTCCGGCGGGCAGCAGCAGCGCGTCGCGCTCGCGCGGGCCCTGGTCGTCAACCCCGACGTCCTGCTCCTGGACGAACCACTATCCAACCTCGACGCCAAGCTCCGCGTCGAGATGCGCAGCGAGATCCGGCGCATCTGTAAGACCACGAACACCACCAGTGTCTACGTCACCCACGACCAGGAAGAAGCCCTCTCCATGGCCGACCGCATCGCCGTCATGGACCACGGCAAGATTATTCAATGCGGCCCGCCCGAAGAGGTCTACGACCGCCCGGTCAACCACTTCGTCGCCGACTTCCTGGGTTCCGCCAACTTCCTCCCCGCCGTCGTCACCGACAGCAACCCCGACCTGACCACGCTGGAGACCGACCTGGGCCCGCTGCGAGCCTCGATGAACGGCCACAACAAGGCCGACAAGGTCACCTGCATGGTCCGCCCCGAGCGCATCCGCCTGCTGGACCCGACGGAACAGGCCGCCAACATGATCGACGGCAAACACACCGAAACGGTATTCCGCGGCGGCGACGTCCGACACAGCATCGTCCTGAGCAACGGGCAGTGCCTGCACGTCACCGAAACACGCAAAAGCGCCCACCGCGTCACCCAGCCGGACGTCCGCATCGGCTTCGAGGCCGACGACCTGATCGTCCTGCCCAAAGACGAGTGACCACCCCGCCAACACCGACGTTAACCACTAATAATAATGTTTATTCTCGCGAGCATAGGCCTCTGCGCGATCCGTCCAGTTACGCCAAGGCATTTCAACTTTAAGCATCGCACGCGGGCTTGCCGTATAGCCACTCAACAACGCCCCCGCGATGTAACAGTCTCGATCAGCGCAGCACACCAGACCCGGCGCGTTATGGTTGACGCGCCCAAATAGATAGCTGATCTCATAGCTTTGAGAAATCCCCGGCTTAGATTACTTAAGCCCTCACTCAGGCCCGCCGCTTCAATGCCATGAGTCCGCCCAAGGCTA
>CBDUNP010000145.1:0-7499 GCA_965368605.1 uncultured bacterium
GCTCCAGACTATGAACGGTAATCGCGGCGGTCAGATACGTCATGGCCGTAAGGTACCGCCCCGGCCGACAACCAGCCAATATTACTCCCGCAGCGCGCCCGTCTCCCCTGCCACGTTAGCCCGTATCCGCTCGGTTATCTCGCGCGAGAGTTCTTCCGCTTCCGCTATCTGCTCAGGGGTCATGCTGGCTTTTAAGTGCTCAAGACTTCCCTTGGCCGCCTCGACACCATTAGCCAGTGCAACGCTCCACCACGCGTATGCCCGAACATTATCTTGTGGCACGCCCTCACCATTCGCATACATCACACCCAAGCCATACTGATCACTGGCAATACCCTGCTCTGCCGCCTTGCGGAACCACTTGGACGCCTCCGCCTTATCTACGGGAACGCCCCGCCCACTCCAATACGCAACACCCAGGTTATGCTGAGCCTTGACGTCGCCCTGCTCCGCCGCCATGCGATACCACTTGATCGCCTCGTCGTGATCTTCGGGCACGCCGCGGCCCTTGGTATACATCTGAGCCAGATTAGATTGAGCCATCACGTCCCCCTGCTCCGCCGCTTGGCGATACCACCTCACCGCTTCGGTGTCGTCTCCGGGAACACCGTCGCCAGTTTCATATGCCACCCCTAAAGTGAACTGCGCCCTCGGAAAACCCTGCCCCGCTGATGCGCGAAGCCATTTCATTGCTTCTGCTTCGTCCTCGGGAACACCGTCACCTTTTTCGTACATGACACTCAGGCTGTACTGCGCCGCCGCAAACCCTTGCTCTGCGGCTTTGCGATACCAACCAACCGCTTCGGCATCATCCTCTGGCACCAACTCCCCGTGGTTGTACATATAACCCAGATAAAACTGTGCCTCAGCATCCCCCTGTGCAGCAGCTTTGCGATACCACTCTAAGGCTTGGGCACCATCCTCAGGGACGCCCCACCCGTGCCAGTACAAACTCGCAAGAGCGGTTTGACTGGAAGGGTCGCCCGCTTCGGCGTCCTCTACCATCGCGGCGATCTGTTCGGGCGTAAGCTCTGGCTTCGCGGAAATCGTTTCCTTACTGGCTAAAATAAAAGCGGCCGCAAGGGCCACCACTAGAAAACGTGGCATCTGTGTCCTCCGGGAAAAGGATGGGATTTACTCACACGGTTACAGCAGACAACCGAACATCATACAGCTTTCAGGTGTCACCGCTTACCGAGTAGAGATGAAGACTACTGCCGTTGAAGCGCCTGCTCCAGGCTGTGCACGGTAATCGCGGCGGTCAGGTACGTCATGGCCGTAAGGTATCGACCTGCCTGCGACCGGGCCAATCATCGCTGGTTACAAAAGCACCCCCCCGGGGTATTGCCCGCGTTAGGCCTGCTATACTTCATGGTTCTCCCGGTTTGGTTGCGTGAAGCGAGGCGCCGACCGGTATTTACCTCGGCCCGTCGCGACCGGGGCGGTATTGATCGACGGCTAGATCGGATCAAACATGGATAGATCAGACACCCATGAGATCGCGGAAAGAACGCGCAAGGCCTGCCTCGAGGCGGCCCTGCGTGCCTATGATGAAGCGAGGCACCGCGGCATGTGTAGCGAAGGGGCCTGGGACTACGCGATGGACGCCATCAGAGGCCTGGATGTCAGGCAAATTAAAGATGAAAATCCAGATTAAACGTGTCTACGACGAGCCATCCGCGACCGACGGCACCCGTGTCCTGGTCGATCGGCTTTGGCCCCGCGGCATCACCAAAGAGCAGGCCAATATCACACTCTGGGCTAAAACCCTCGCGCCCAGCACCGAACTCCGCAAGTGGTTCGATCACGACCCGGACAAGTTCAAGCGTTTCGCCGAACGCTACCGCCGCGAGCTCTCGGAAAACCGTTCGGACGTAGAGGCGTGCATGAGCCAGATCGATCGACGTAAACGGCTGACCCTGATCTACGCGGCGAAAGACCCCGCCATCAACCACGCCGCCGTGCTCAAGCATTTTCTGGATGAGACGTGTTAGCCCGCCACCGTCTCGGCGCCGTCACAAGGCTGCAAGCAGTCACCTAACACTACCACCGATGCATGGTTATTCGGCTGACCAGTTAAACCCGATCAGGCCGCGCAGCACGGGCACACCGCCTGCCGGACGCGTAGCGCCCGCTGGGCGTATACCGCCGACTCGATCACACGCCCGGACAATGCGGACAGCAACTGCTGATGACGCAGACGCGCCACCAATGCCTTGGCCCGCTCTCGGCGGCTGGAAACCGTGCAGGTGTCAGAACTTTTACCTATCGTGCTTGCAGAAATACTCATGATTCAATCAACTCAATCAAAGGGATACGATTTACCCGCCTAACGCACATCGGGCGGGTTTTATTCCTACGCCCGGCAATATCCACCGGTTCGCCGTTCCCCTACAATGTCCGCTCCCGTCAACTCGCGCCCCTCTATTCCCCTAACCCCACCCCACACCTATGCCTAAACTCACCACCAGCGCCCCGGTCCTGCTTGTCCGTGATGTCAAAGCCTCCGCCGACTACTTCCGCGACTGCTGCGGGTTCACCTACGACAAGCTCTGGGGCGACCCGCCGGGCTTCTGCATGGTCTGGCGCGACAACCTCTGCATCATGCTCAGCCAGACCGACAAGCACGACAAGATCGTGCCCAACTGGAAGGTTGTGGACAAGATGTGGGATGCGTACTTCTGGGTCGATGACGCGGACGCGCTGCACGCGGAGCTCGTCAAAGCCGGGGCGAAGATCGACTACGGGCCGTGCAATCAGCCGTACGGCTGCCGGGAGTTCGGCATCCAGGACCTGGACAACCACGACATCGCCTTCGGCCAGGACACCGACACCTACCCCTACAAACCCTGACCGATCCGCCCGCACCCCAAAGCCTACGGCCACCCGGCCACGGGACCGCCCTACTCACCCGAATCACACAAAACCCACAATCCCCCGGCTCGCCGCGACCCGCGATGCCGTGTAAGCTGTCGCCCCCCGCCCCCGGAATGCCCCCGGATCGCCCCCGGAGCACCCCGGATTTCCGCTGGAATCCACCAGGCTTCCCCGAATGGCGGCTAAACCCTGAACCCCAACCCCCCGCACCCCACCCAACGCCATGCCAGACATCCAACCCATCCCGGCAGTCACCTTCTCCACTAAAACCGGCAACGACCTGTCCGACCGGATCGCCCCGCCCTACGACGTGCTCGACCACGAATCCAAGGGCCGACTCGTCGCCGCCAGCGCCAACAACATCTCCATCATCGACCTGCCACACCTCCCGGCCAAGACCGTCGGCCCGGACGAGGCCTACGTCGGCGCGGGCGAGAACTACCGCCAATGGCTCAAGGACGGCGTCCTCGAACGTCGGACCACCCCCGCCTTCTTCGTCTATCAACAGACCTACACCGTCAATGGCGAAACCTTCAAACGCCGCGGCCTCATCGGCAACGTCAAGGTCCAGCCCTTCGGCCCATCGCCCGACGGCAAGGGCGGCATACACCCCCACGAGCAGACATTCTCCGCCGCCAAGGAAGACCGCCTCAAGCTCATGCGCGCGACCCAGGCGCAGCTCTCCCCCATCTTCGGGCTCTACTCCGACCCCGACATGGCGATCGGCAACCTCCTCGCCGCCGTGATCGACGCCGGCGAACCTACTTACACCGGCAAGACCTCGGACGACGGCGTGCTCCACGAGACCTGGGCCGTCGATGACGCCGAACGTGTCGCCGGGTTCCAACAAGCCATCGAAACCAAAGACCTCTTCATCGCCGACGGCCACCACCGCTACAACACCGCGCTGAACCACTACAACGAACTCACCGAGCAGGGCAAGCCCGTCGGCAATGCCGCCTACTGCCTGTTCGTCATGATCTCGATGCAAGACCCCGGCATGATCGTCCTGCCGACCCACCGCGTCCTGGGCAACATGCCGACGTTTACGATGGACGCTTTCAAGCAGGCCGCCGACGGCAAGCTGAACATCACACCCGTCGCGGGCACCGACCCGGCGCTTTTGGAAAAAGCCCTGGCAGACTCCGACCACCCCCATGCCATCGGCCTGTACGACCCGGCCAACCCGAGCGCCCCGCTCTACCTCGCCACCACCGTCGACGCCGACCCACTGCAAGCATCACACGGCCAGCAGTCCGACGCCTGGCGTCAGCTCGACGTCGCCATCGTCCAGCACCTGATCGTCGAAAAGATCTGTGAGCCCACGTTCGTTAAAACCGGCGAAGCAATCACCTGGAAGTTCCCCCACGAGATCAGCCAGCTCAAAGAACTCGCCGACTCCGACGCCTACCAGCTCGGCATCGTCCTCCGTGCCACCCCGCTGGACAGCGTCCGGCTCGTCAGTGAGGCCGGCGAACTCATGCCCCAGAAGAGCACCTTCTTCTACCCAAAACTCGCCACCGGCCTGGTCGTCAACCCCCTGGACTGACAACGCCAGAGCTTCTTAACAACAATCACAGCTTCGTGCTGCGCCGTGTCATCCCGCCCGTCGCTACCGCGGCCAGCACAAACAAGCTGCCGGGCTCGGGGATCGGGATCGTCCGGACGACCAGGTTGTCTAACGCATCCAGGTCATCAAAAAACTTCAGGCCCAGACTCTCCGCGGAGATGGCGAACGTAAACGTGCCGTCAAAGTCGGTGATAAACAGGTCTGCTGTGGACAGACCGAACTGCCCCAGGCTCGGCGAACGCGACGCCAGGCTGAACATCGCCAGATCAGAATCAAGCCCGTAGTTCCAATCGATCCCCAAGAACAAGTCATCGGTGTTGACATCAAAGCGCGACTCGTCTTCGTCCAGCGTCGGAGAGATAAATACGTCCCCAGGCTCCACGTCCTCAGCGCCGCGGATACCCGGCGAGATCGACGGGCGGAACATCGCCAGCGCGTTGATCGTATCCCCAGGCACCAGGCCCATCTCGGCATAACTGGCGAACTCGCCCGCTGCGGAATACTCGCTGCGGTAGATCGCGTTGACCCCCGGGACATCGGTCGTGAAGTAGGTATCGAAGTTGCCATCCGTCCCTAAACGATCCCCGCCGACGCGCGGCCTCGCCGCGTTGCCGGCGTCGTTATGCTCAAGGATCGGGCTGTCGAGATTGGAAAACGAGGTCGTGGGCATCGCCGCGTCGGTCCACATATCCAGGAAACTGAGGTTGTCGTTGCTGGCCTCATTCGCCGCCACCGTCACCCCCGGCCCTACGAACGAACCGAGCCCCATCGTTTCCTGATTGATAAATAAGGTGTTGTTCCCATCGCCGCGCACGTTGTTCAGGCCCGCGTAAGTCGCCTTGAAAACGTCGGCCGCGCCCTGCTTGCGCATCATCTGCGTCTGCGCAGCCGAGCCCATCTGGCCCTCGCTGGCGCCGGAGATCGAGAAGTACAGGTCCGTGTTGATCGAGTCCGCCCCGGTAGTCATCGAGGTGATGTTGGGCTTGCCCGCGCCGTCCAGCCCCAACGCCTCTTCATCAATATAGGTCGCGTTGCTGGCGGTGAGATGCGTCCGAAACACCGCCTTGGATTGATTCGCGTCCACCCCGTCGCTCAGCGTCGCCGCCGCGCCGGGCTGTAGCTGCGGGATCGATCCGATCGTCGCTTCGTGTCGCACCGCCGTGCCCAGCGCCCCCTGCGTGCTCCCGTCGACACCGATGAGCATCCCCTTGGCGACCGCCGAAATCACCGGGGCCTTGCTCGGCGCGTAGAGGGTCAGACGCCCGTTGTTGTTATTCGTCGCGGCGTTCTGTGGGCTGAAGTCCCAGAACTGCCCGAACCGGTTGAGGATATCCGTCCCCAGGATGCGGTCGCTGATCGTAGCGTTGGTGAAGTCGGAGGTCGGAGCACCGGTATCGATCAGCATGTTCGACGCACCGGTGTTGATCCCCAGATCCGGGATATTGATCGTGCCGTAAGGCCTGGGCGTCGAGGATGGCAGGCGGATCGTCTGCGTTACGTGATTCACAACCGCGCCCGCAGGGGTCCTGCTGATGATATTGACCTGCACCGTGCCGTCGTCGCGCACGAACCCGCGAGCATCGGTTTCATTACCCGCGCGGATGGTCTCGTTGCGGACCTCAAGGAGGCGGGATATCTCGCCGTAGGCGCCTGAACCATCGGTTTTCCCTGCCCGGTAATAGACCTCGGGGAACTGGTTGATGTGCGGGATCACAATCGCACCCGCAGCCGCGTCGGCGGGACTGATCTCAATCGTCAGCCTGCGGTCCACTCCCGCCGGCAGCGCCGCATTGATCGTCGCCTGCCCATCGCGGGGGACCAGCGTTGAAGTGAACTGCTGCGGCTGGATCGTGACAAAGTGCGCAAACCCGGCGTTGGTATTCTTCGCAGGGGTCGGGATCCGATTGCTGCCCGGGTTATAAAAACTGATACTCGAACCCCGGCTGTCCAGCGGGTTGCTCGGGCCAAGCACCCCCCGCCCGTTGCCGCCGTTCATGCTGTCAAAAGCGAACGGCAGCGGGGTCGCATTAACCGGGTCTACAAACGCCGTCATGTTATTCGCCGGGTTCGACGACGTGACAAACGGCATCCCGGTGTGCGTTTCAGTAAACTTGTTGTTGTAATCCCCGTACCACGGATACAGCCCCGTGCTCGTCACCGGGTTCGACGGCGCAACCGTCGCGCTGGTGAATACGTGCGAAGGGTCGCCCATACGGATATCAACATCCTGCCAACCGACCGGCGGAGCAGGCGTTGTGCGCTCCGGGCCGTCCAGCCGTGCACCCAGCCAGCCCGACGACTGGACATTCTGCTGGCCGATCGTCCCGACGTTGCGGTAGTTCGCATTATCCGATCCGCCGGGGATCATCGGCGTGATCGGCGCCAGCCCCAGATGCAACGCCGTCTCACGTGACATGGTCTCCCAGGGATCCCCGGTGTCCCAAATCGCCACGACCGTGTTATTGCCCGAAGGCGTCGGCGCATTGTTGTACCGCGTCCAAACGATCGGTCGAATCCGCGTTTCGATGTTCGTCCCCGGCGCAACCGCCGACCGCGCCGGCACCGACGCAAAAACCGTACACGCCGCCAGCGCCGCCAGCCTTAGCCGAGTATGACTCATCACAGCTCCCTCCCACTCTCGTTAAGTGTTCCTACATCGCCTCCGAAGCAGCCCGATCTAAGCCCAAAAAGAAATGACCCCCGCCCCAAATCAGCCCGCCGCTTTCGGCGAGGATTATACTTTTACGATACGCAATGAACAAGAAAAACATTCTTTCGCTCAACCCGACGCGCAAACAAGACACAATCGCCACACCATGACCGACCGTATAAACACGGGGGCCCGCATGAGTTAACATGCTCAAAATACCCGACGCGTCTAAAACAGATCACACCACAATGAACCCACAACCCCCCGACCCACTCACCGGGACGCGCCAAGGCTACGACCAGTGGGCCCCCACCTACGACACCGACGGCAACCCGCTGCAGGCCCTGGAACAACCCCGCGTCCGCGCACTGCTTAACAATGTCAATGGTCAACGTGTCCTGG
>CBDUNP010000146.1:0-7441 GCA_965368605.1 uncultured bacterium
ACATCGAGATGGACCTGGCGATGGGCGCGACCCGTTGGGAAGCGGCGCGGGGCCCGCTGCGCGACGCCGTCCGCCGGGGCATGATCCCGATCCTCAACAGCATGTCCGTCGTCGGCATCGTCGCGATCCCCGGGATGATGACCGGCCAGATCCTCGCCGGCGCCGACCCCGCACAGGCAGCCAAGTATCAGATCGTCGTCATGTTCATGATCGCCGCCGCCACCAGCCTCTGCTGCATCCTCATCACCCTGCTGATCTACCGCAGGATGTTTAACAGCCGGCACCAGCTCCGCGCGGAATCGATCCGCCGGGTCAACGGATGATCGTCGCCCCGCGTGCGCCCGGCCGGTAGGCCCCGGCCGTTTCGCTTATGATCCATTAAGCCCGTGTCAGATGTGCCCGTTAGAGACCCCAGCGTGAAAAGCTTTAAGACACTCCTGCCTCACTACATCCTCATCATCGCCGCCGGCCTGTTGATCCTGTGCACGCTCGACAACGGCCAGGATTGGGGCGGCGACTTTGCCTCCTACATCTTGCAGGCCAAGGGCCTTGTCGAAGCCAACCCCAGCCAGTTTGTCGAGGCCAACCGCTTCACCATCGAGCAGACCACCCACACCCTCGCCCCGGTCGCTTACCCATGGGGCTACCCCGCCATGCTCGCCCCGGTCTACGCCGCCTTCGGCCAGGACATCGTCGCGCTCAAATCCGTCTGTGTCGTCTGCTACCTGGCGATGCTCATCTTTATTGCCGTCGCCTTCCGCAAGAATCACCCCGGCGTCTGGCTGCTGTGCCTGGTCGGCCTGTTCGCGGTGAACCCGACGCTGATCCTGTTTCTGAACAAGATCAATTCCGACATCCCCTTCATGCTCGTCTCGACACTGTGCGTCCTCTTGATTGGCCGGTTCGCCGTCCACCGCAGGCGCTTCACCTCCCCGGTCGTTGATGGCATCGGGCTGGGCCTGCTCATCGCCTTCGCCTTCTCGATCCGGACCAACGGCATCCTTTTGCTCGCCACGCTTTTGTTTACACAGATCTTCTCGCTGTGCTACACCCCCAATAGCCAGGCATCAGACACACGCAAGCAAAGCCTCTGGCTCCACACGCTCCCGTACATCGCCTTCTTCGCCGCGATGCTGTTGATCGAGGCGTTGCTCCCCTCGGGGGAATCCTCTCACATGGATTACCTCCGCCTGATCACGCCCGGCGGGATCAAGTACCACGTCACCTACTACGGCTTCCTCCCCAAAGATTTCTACGCCGGTGTGCCGTACCCCTTCGCCATCTACCTGCTCACGCTCCCACTGGCGATATTCGGTATCGCCCGCAGATATAAGCGTGATTACTACATCGTCGTCTACCTCGTCCTGACTTACCTGCTCTACGTCACCTGGCCGGTCACTCAGGCACTCCGCTTCCTGTTTCCGATCCTCCCGTTTTATCTTTCGTTTGTCCTGTCCGGGCTGCAGGCGCTACAGGACTACCTGGGCAGCAACGGCGGCCGACTGCGACGCGCTTTGCCCGTGCTGCCCGTCCTGTTTGTGCTTGCCTGCTTTTCGATTCAGTCCGCTGGCAACGCGCGCGACAACCTGGCCCGGGACCGACACACGCTCGTCGGCCCTTACACCGAGCCCGCGCAGGAGATGTTCGCGTTTGTCAGAGCATCCACCGACCCCGACAGCGTCCTGATATTTTTTAAGCCCCGGGTCCTGCGCATGATGACCGGGCGAAAGGCCTACTCCGCCAATAATCTGGATGAAAGCAATCTCGCTGACTATGTGATCCTGGCGGCGGAAGATAATAAATGGCAGGTGCACCCGGATCAGGCGGCCCGGTATCTCGCGCATGGCCGAATCGCAAAGGTGTATTCCAACAGCGGCTTCGACATCTATCGGATTCTTCCCGCAACCGCGGGTGCCGAATCCCACGCTAATGATCCGGCAACAGTTACGCCTCATTAGCTTGAATTGATTCGGCTTCGGTACGAATGCCGCCCAGCATCCCGCTGAAGACAAAGTGGTGCAGTGGCAGGACGGCATACCAGTACAGCAGGCCCGGCAACCCGGTGGGGCGGAACCGGGCGGTCTGGATCAGGGTCGTCCCTTGTGAATCCGATCCGTTCCCGTCATTCATGGGTTCGATACTAAACTCCAGCGTCGCTTTGCCCGGCAGCTTCATCTCAGCCACCAGCAGCAAGCGCTTAGGTGCCTGCACGCTGGAGACCCGCCAGAAGTCCAGCGCATCACCGACGGAAAGGCGTTCACGTTGACGCCGGCCCCGCCGAAGGCCCGGGCCGCCGATGAGCTTGTCCATCGCGCCGCGTAAACGCCAGAGCCGGTCCGCCGCGTAGTACCCGTGCCCGCCGCCGACCCGGCACACCGCCTGAAAAACCGTCTGAGGCGAGGCGTCTACCCGTACCCGGCGTTCGTCCACAAAGACCTTGCCCCCCGCCCACTCCGGGTCGCCGGGGATCGGCCCGGAATCTGACCATGCCGTCTCAACCTCGTCACGGGTAATCTTTCCGACCGCCGCATCAATCGCCTCACGCGCGGTCAGCAAGCGCTGGGGCATGAGCTCAGCGGCGCGGTCGTCGCGACACACCACACGGTTGCGCAGCCCCTCGGCCAGCGGCCTTGCCATGCGGTAGCTCACGGGCGTGACCAGGTGGATCCACATCGAGCTGAGCCGCGGGGTCAGAACCGGCACCGGGAGGATCCACCGCCGACGAAGCTCTAGCGACGCCGTCATAACCCGCATCAATTCGTGGTAAGCCAGGACCTCCGGCCCGCCGATATCCAGCGTCTTGCCCACCGTCTCGGGCGTGTCCAGACATCGCACCAGGTAATAAAGCACGTTGCGGATAGCGATCGGCTGGCTCTCGGTGTTGACCCACTTGGGCGTGATCATGATCGGCAGCCGCTCGACCAGGTATCGCAATATCTCAAACGAAGCCGACCCCGAACCGATGATCATCGCCGCACGCAGCACCGTGACGGGGACGCCCGATCCCGCCAGCGCACGCTCGACCTCGCGCCGTGAGGTCAGGTGCTCGCTTAGGTCTTCGCCCATCTCGCCCAGCCCGCCGAGGTAGATAATCCGCTGCACCCCCGCACGCTCCGCGGCCTGGGCAAACGCGCCAGCCATCCTGATGTCGTACTCGGCGTACTCTCGGCCCACCGACTGCATCGCGTGGATCATGTAATACGCCACCCGGCACCCACGCATCTTCTCAGCCAGCCCATCGATATCCAGGATGTCTGCCTGCACGCATTCAACACCCGGCGATGACACCCAGTCGCGTGCCTGAAGCTTCTCGACCGAACGCACCAGGCAACGCACGCGGTAGCCTGCGTCTAGTAGACGTTTGCCCAGCCGGCCGCCTACGTAACCCGTGGCGCCGGTCAGACAGATGAGATCGGATTGTGGAATTGTCATATCCATCGTGGCCTCTGGCGTATCATTTTATTCGACGCCGGCCCGGTAACGGATTCAACAATTTAATCAGACGGGAGCCTAAGCCGCGTCTATCTTCGGCGCGGGCAGCCCCAGAAAGTTCGCCAGCATCCTCGGCCCCTCGACCGTCAAAAAGCTCTCCGGGTGGAACTGCACGCCCTCCACCGGCGCATCCCCAAACACGCCTGGCTTGGCACGCAGCCCCATGATCTCGCCTTCCTCGGTCCACGCGCTGACCTCGAAGCGATCATCATCAAAACTGTCCTTGCGGATAATCAGGCTGTGGTACCGCGTCGCGATAAACGGGTTACTCATCCCCGTGAAGATCGACTTCCCGTCGTGATGGATCGGCGACGTCTTGCCGTGCATCAGCTTGTCGTTCCGCTCGACCACCATCCCGAACCGATGCCCGATCGACTGATGCCCCAGGCACACCCCCATCAGAGGCACCTTCCCCGCGAACGCCTCGATCACGTCACAACTCACCCCCGCCTCGTTCGGCGTGCAGGGCCCCGGCGAAACAATCACGTGGTCCGGCTTCATCGCCACCGCCTCCGCTGCTGTGACCTTGTCGTTCCGGATCACCCGCAAATCAAGCGAAGCATCCAACTCCCCGATCCGCTGGACCAGGTTGTAGGTGAAGGAGTCGTAGTTGTCGATGAGTAATATCATGAAGAAGTATCCGCAGATTTCGCAGATGGCGCAGATTTGGAAAGCACAAGCCGTCGATACTCCAGTGAGCCGGCACCAAAATTCAGCAGCAGGCCAACCTGATACCCGCTGGCTTTAAGATAATTTATAACTTGAGCCTCTTCCGTGCGAGTTAGGCCCGTTAACGCCTTGAGCTCTACAACCACAGAATCATAACAGATCATGTCTGCACAGTACGAGGTGGCCATCTTCTTGCCCCGGTATTCAATCGGCAGGTTCACCTCTAGCCGATACGGGATGCCCCGTTCTTCCAGCTCAATAGCCATCGCCTCGTGATACACAGTTTCCAGAAATCCACGTCCCAATTCGCCATGCACCGCCATCGCCGCACCGATGATCGCATAAGTCTGAGGGTCTCGGTTTTCCTTCATCACCACAGCCTCTTTTTAATCTGCGTCATCTGCGAAATCTGCGGATACCCTCTTCCGTTTCACTTCTTACCCCACCACAATATTAATCAACCGCTTCGGCACCACGATCACCTTCCGCACCGTTTTGCCCGCCATATGCTCGGCGACATTTTCATCGGCCCGCGCCGCCGCTTCGATCGCGGCCTCGTCGGCGTCGGCGGGGACCGTGACTTTTCCGCGCAGCTTGCCGTTGACCTGCACCGGGTACTCGATCGAGTCCTCGACCAGCATCGCGGGGTCGTGCGTTGGCCAGTCGGTGGTGCTGATCGAGGCGTCGTGGCCCATGCGCTGCCAGAGCTCCTCGCAGATGTGCGGGGCCATCGGCGCGAGCAGGGGCAGCATATTCTCCGCGACCTCGCGCGGCAGTGTCTTGAGGCTGACCAGTTCGTTATTCAATTCAATCAACGCCGCGATCGCGACATTGAACGCCATCGCGTTCATCGAGTCCGTCGCCCGCTTGATCGTCTTGTGCAGCTTGCGTTTCAGCGCCTCGTCCGCCCGGTCGCTGTTCACCAGCAACTCGCCGGTTTCTTCATCGACAAAGTTCCGCCACAGCCGTTGCAGGAACCGGTGCACACCGACGATGTCGCGCGTGTTCCAGACCTTGGATTGATCCAAAGGCCCGAGGTACATCTCATACAGCCGAAGCGTGTCACAGCCATAAGTCTCGCACATCTCGTCGGGGCTGACCGCGTTCTTCAAGCTCTTGCCCATCTTCCCGAACTCGCGGGACACAGGCCGACCTTCATAACTGTAAGCGTTGTCTTTCTCCTCGACCTTGTCCGCCTCGACATAGACGCCGCGTTCATCGGTATAGGCATACGCCTGGATATACCCCTGGTTAAACAGTGTCCCGAAGGGCTCGGCCGTGCGCACGTGGCCCAGGTCGAACAACACCTTGTGCCAGAACCTAGAATACAACAGGTGCAGCACGGCGTGCTCGGCACCGCCGACGTAGAGGTCGGTCCCGTTGTCGCCCATCCAGTACCGCTCCGCGTCTTTGCCGACGAACCGCTCGTCGTTCTTCGCGTCCAGGTAGCGCAGGTAATACCAGCAAGACCCGGCCCACTGTGGCATCGTGTTCAGTTCGCGCGTGTAGGTCACGCCGTCGACTTCAACATGCTTCCAGCTGTCCGGCGCACGACTCAACGGCGTCTGCGGCGGCGCATCCGGGTCATCGCTCGCGCTGGGCTTAAAGTCTTCCATCTCCGGCAACGCCACCGGCAGGTCTTCCTCCGGCACCGGCACGATGTGCCCGTCCGGCGCGTGCAGGATCGGGAACGGCTCGCCCCAGTAACGCTGCCGGCTGAACAGCCAGTCCCGCAGCTTGTACTGGATCGTCCCCTTGCCGTACCCGCGTTGCTTCAGCCAGTCGGTCATGGCCGACTTCGCCTCGGGCGTCAGCTTGCCGTTGAGGCTGACCTCGGCGTTTTCGGAATTGATCCCCGCGCCCACGCCGGGGTACGCCGCGCTGAACGTGTGCGCCGCCGCGACGTAGTGCGCCATCAGGTCGTGCGCATCTTCCTTGTCACAGCCTTCCGGCGCGTGCTGCTTCATCCAGTCCTTGGTCGGCAGGACCACCGGCCTGATCGGGATGTCGAACTGCTTGGCGAAATCAAAGTCGCGCTGGTCATGCGCGGGCACCGCCATGATCGCCCCGGTCCCGTAGCCCATCATCACGTAGTCCGCGATCCAGATCGGCACCTTGTCGTTATCGACGGGGTTCAACGCATATGCCCCGGTGAATACACCGGTCTTTTCTTTGGTTTCTGCCTGGCGGTCGATGTCGGTCTTCGCCGCCGCCTGTGCCTGGTACTCGGCGACCGCCTGCTTCTGCGCATCGGTCGTGATCGATTCAACCAGCGGGTGCTCCGGCGCAAGCACCATGTACGTTGCGCCGAACAATGTGTCCGGCCGGGTCGTGAAGACGGTAATAATGTCTTCCCCCGATTCCGCCGAGCCATACGCCAACGGGAAGTGAACCTCCGCGCCCTCGCTGCGCCCGATCCAGTTGCGCTGCATCAGCTTGATCGGCTCGGGCCAGTCCACCTGTTCCAGCTCGTCGGCCAGGCGTTCACAGTACGCGGTGATCCGCAGCATCCACTGCTTCATCGGCCGTTTAAAGACCGGGTGATTCCCGCGATCGCTCTTACCTTCGTTGGTCACTTCTTCATTGGCAAGCACCGTGCCCAGCGCCGG
This sequence comes from uncultured bacterium, assembly GCA_965368605.1. Classification (GTDB taxonomy): domain Bacteria; phylum Planctomycetota; class Phycisphaerae; order Phycisphaerales; family Phycisphaeraceae; genus JAJRRS01. The sequence goes on from CBDUNP010000146.1 coordinate 6,771, forward strand.
GCACCAGTTCACAGGCACCTCCGCCAGGTACGCCAGACGGTACTCATCCAGCAGGCGCGCCTGTTGATCGGGCTCGAGTTCGGTCCACTTACGCAGGCCCGGCTCGACCCCGCCGAGCGTATCCATCACGCCCTCCGCCGCGTCGCTGACCAGCGAGCCGTCCGGCCCGATGTCGTACTCGCCCGCCTCCAGCGCCTGCACCAGCTCGCTGATCGGCTCGGCCTTCTGAGTCACCGGGTTGAACCAGCTCTTGTAGAGCTGAAGAAAAATCCACTGCGTCCACTTGTAGTATTCCGGGTCCGTCGTCGAGATGCACCGGTCCCAGTCGTAGCTGAGCCCCAGCCGCTTGAGCTGCCGGGTCATGTTGGCGATGTTTTTGTCGGTTGTGATCTTCGGGTGGACGCCGTGCTCGACCGCGAACTGCTCCGCGGGCAGGCCGAAGGCGTCGTACCCCATCGGGTGCAACACGTTGTGCCCGGTCATCCGCTTGTAGCGCGCGACGATGTCCGTGGCGATGTACCCCAGCGGGTGCCCGACGTGCAGCCCGACGCCCGACGGGTAGGGGAACATGTCCAGCACATAAAACTTGGGCTTGCTCGCGTCGAACCCCTCGTCCCCGGGGTTGGGCACGGCGAAAGTGCCTCGCTCCTCCCAGACCTGCTGCCAGCGTG
>CBDUNP010000147.1:0-7325 GCA_965368605.1 uncultured bacterium
GTCCGCGCCGCTGCGTTCCAACGCCCCGGCCGCCATCGCGCAGACCACCGGCCCGCTGACCGCCCCGTGCTGAGTAAACATCGCCTCGGGCACGCCCAGCTGGTTGTGCTTCATCTCATTGGTATACGTTACCCACCCGCCCGCATAGATCTGGCTCGACCCGGCGACATCCGTGATCATCTTCCCGATCAGCCCGCCGGTGCAGCTCTCCGCCGTCGCCACCACCTTGCCCGATGCCTTCAGCGTTTCGACGAGTGCATCCGCCAGCGTCTGCTCATCACGCCCAAACGTGATCGGGCCCATGATCTCGGTTACTTGCTTAACGGTGTCTTCTAACGCCGTACGAGCCTCCGCCGGGTCTTCAAACACACTGCGTACACGCACCGAAACGATCCCGTTGGAGACGGTGGTCCCGACGGTCGGGTTGCGGTCGCGGGTCATCAGGCCTTCAAGCAGTTGCCCGACCGCCGACTCACCCATCCCAAACGTGTTGACCTTTGTGGTCAGGATGGTCCTGCTGGTTCCGGCGTGTTGCTTGAGCGCCGGGAGGATCGTCGTATCGACCATCGCCCGCATCTCGTGGGGGACGCCGGGCATCACGAAGATGCTCGCGCCGTTGAGTTTGGCCTGGATCCCCGGGGCCGTGCCGCGTGCGTTTTCGATCATCTCCGCGCCTACGGGCAGCAACGCCTGAACGCGGTTCGCGTCCGACATCACGATCCCCCGGCCGTCAAAAAAGGCCTGGATATGTTCAAGGCTCTTGGGGTCTTCGTGGGTCTGAACCCCCATCGCGTCCGCCAGCGCCTGACGGGTCAGGTCGTCTTTGGTCGGCCCGAGTCCCCCGGTGATCAGCACGCAACCCGCCTGCCCACTGGCCCGGCGGATCGCATCGGCGATCAACGCCTGATCGTCGGGCAGCGTTTCGTGATACAGCGAACCGATCCCCGATTCCGCGAGCTTCGTCGCGAGGTAAGCGCTATTGGAGTCGACCGTCTGCCCCAGGACCAGTTCGTCGCCGATAGATAATATCACTGCCTTCATGGCCGGATTGTAGGCTTCCCACTGAGTCTCCGCTCCGCATCCCCTTAATTCGGCCGCCTATCCACACGATGCAACGTGCCGCCAGCCCCCGGAAGCTCTATAATCCACCCCATGACCACCACCACCGACCCCACCGTCATCAAGGGTAAGCCCATCGCCGACGCGATCCTCGCCAACTGCGAGCAGCGCGTGAAACGCATCATCGAGAAGACCGGCGTCACCCCCTGCCTCGCCACCGTCCTGGTCGGCAACGACCCCGCCAGCGAAAAATACGTCGACCGCAAGGGCAAGCTCTGCGAAAAACACGGCATGAAATCCATCAAGGTCGTCATGCCCGATACAAGCACCACCGAAGAGGTCGTCGCCAAGGTCAGCGCGTTGGCCAACGACGACGCGGTCCACGGCATCCTCGTCCAGCACCCGATGCCCAAACAGATCGACGAACGCGCCGTCTTCGAGTCCATCGGCGGCGCGAAAGACGTCGACGGCGTCACCTTCCACAGCTTCGGCACTATGACCTACTCGCTGCCCGGCTTCGGCTCGGCGACGCCCGAAGGCATCATGCGTTTGATGAAAGCCTACGACATCGACATCCAGGGCAAGCAGGCCGTGGTGATTGGTCGGAGCGTGATCCTCGGCAAGCCCATGGCCATGCTCCTGCTCGCGGCGCACGCCACCGTCACCATCTGCCACTCACGCACCGTCGACCTGCCAAGCGTCGTCAAACACGCCGACATCGTCGTCGCCGCCGTCGGCATCCCCAACTTCGTCAAGGCCGACTGGCTCAAGCAGGGCGCGGTCGTGATTGATGCTGGCTTCAACCCAAGCCCCTCCGGCAACGTCGGCGACGTTGACTACGACGACTGTGCCCCGAAGTGTTCGATGATCACCCCCGTCCCCGGCGGTGTCGGCCCGATGACACTCGCCGTCCTCATCGACCAGACCTCCATCGGCGCAGCACGACAACTCGGCATCGACCCCGACTGACCCAACCACGAGCCACTACTTTTATATGTCTCAATTCAACACCCCCAGCTACGAGATCCCAAAGACCAGCGGGCAGTGCGCCTCGACCGAGCGCGAGCTTATGCCCGGCGAGCCTTACTACGCCGCCCTGGTCGAGCTGACCGAGGAGCAGACCGCCGACGAAGCGTCCGAGGCAAGCAAGGACAAGGCCGCCGAGGCCCTGCGTGCCCTTGGGATGTGCAGGCTGGACGTCAGCATCGAGGCCTGGGAAGGGGGGTTCCGCCCCGATGGCCTGTTCAGCTACTGGAAGTCGACCGTCCCCGAGCCGAACGAAAAGAAGAAGATGTTCGTCGACGACGCGGTGCTGATGAACCTGCTGGAAAGGCTGGCCGACGCCACCGAGCCGGACCGTCTGGCGTTCCGGTATGTGCTCGCCCTGATCCTGATGCGTAAGAAGCTATTGCGTTACGACGGCAACGACCTCCGCACCGCCGAAGTGGACGGCCAAGAGGTCGAGCAGACCTGGTGGACCCTCACCCCCAAGCTCGACCTGTCCAAGGGCCCGCTTGGCAAGTGGCACCCGGACGTTCGCCTGGAAGTGCTCGACCCGAAACTCGATGAGTCCCGCGTCGAGCAGGTGATGACCCAGCTCGGCGAAATACTCCAGGCGGAGCTGTAGCCGTGCGGTGGTTCAAGCCGCTATTTCTTCTCGCAGCTATCGCGTTGATTCTCCCCGGCTGCAACCGCGATAAACAGATCCTCCCCGACACGATGCTGCCCGACTTGGCAGTCAACGAGGACCCGCTGCCGGATTACACACAGCTCGTGGCCCGCTACAACCAGACCGCCGAGAACTTAAGCCCCATCCGCGCCGACGCCCGGGTCGATATGGTCTGGCGAAACGAGAAGGGCGACATAAAGAACGAGCACGGCGACGGCCGATTCATGTTCATCAACCCCGGCAGCGTCGTGCTTGAAGTCGAGGAGTTTGGCAAGGGCTTCTGGGCCGGGGCGGATGGTGAACGCTACTGGTTCTTCGATTTCCTGGATCAGCGCGTCGTCTACGTCGGCCGGTTCGATCAACTCGACCACCACCAACGCGACGCATCCATGCCCCTGCCGGTCAACCCCGCCGACCTACTGCACGTCATGGGCCTGGCCACGATCGATCCAACGGTGGTCCCCGATGCCCCGGCGGTCGAGCGTGTCAAGGGCCATTACCTCATCGAGCCGCCCGGGCTGAACCTCCGCATGCTGCTGGACCCAGCCACCGCCCGCCCGGTCCGTGTCGACCTGCTGGACGAGCTCGGACGATCCAAGGTTATCTGCCTGCTTAAAGAACCGATCCCGGTCAAGCCCCGTGATGCCGACGACCCCTTCACCGGCGATATCGCCTCGATCATCGACGTCGTCATGCCCGCCAACGAGGCACGCATGACCCTCACACTCAAGAAACCCACCCACAGCGATCAATACATCCGCGACGCCTACTTCGATTTCGACAAGCTGTACAAGGCTTTGAAGATCAAGGAATTGATCGACCTGGATTTACCCGCCTTCGAACCCGTCCCCGGACCTCTCCCCGCCCCGTAATCTCGCGTTATAATGCCCGGCTCGAAACACAATGAGCAGGAGATCAATGACATGGGCGACACCCAACGCGAAACCACCGACAAGCTGGATATCAAGTTCGACGACAAGGGCCTCGTCCCCGCCATCGTGCAGGACATCGACTCCGGCGAAATCCTGATGATGGCCTGGATGAACGAGGCCGCGCTCAAGCAGACGCTTGAAGTCAAGAAGGCCACCTTCTACTCGCGCTCGCGCGACAAGATGTGGATCAAGGGCGAGAGCTCCGGCCACGTCCAGGAGGTCGTCGAGGCCCGCGTCGACTGCGACCAGGACCTGGTGTTGCTTAAGTGTAAGTCCCACGGCCCGTGCTGCCACGTCGGGTACAACTCCTGCTTCTACCGCAAGGCCGACGCCGACGGGACGCTGACCGTCGTCGAAGAAAAAGTCTTCGACCCCGAGAAGGTCTATAAGTAAGCCCTGACTTGGGAATACCCTTCCGCAACCGCCCCATCAGCCCCCGACTCTGTCGGGGGATCGGCACACGATCACGCCACACAGTTATTTCAACCCCGGCGACCCACATGGCCAAAAAGAAAACATCCCGCAAGAATAGCGCACCACCACACCTCGCCGACCGCGTCAAGCTGCTCCAGAAGCGCCTGCGCCCCTCCGGTGCATCGGCGCTGCTGCTGACCAACCCGCGCGACATCCGCTACCTCACCGGCTTCATCGGCGACGACTCCTGGGCCCTGATCCCGATGCGCAGCAGCAAGGCCTACATCCTCAGTGACTTCCGCTTTGATGAGCAGATCGCAAAAGAAGCTCCACACGCCCAAGTCATCATGCGTAAGAAGAGCCTGGCCGAGGAACTTGCCACGCTTGTGAGCAAGCTGCGGCTGAACAAGGTTGCGTTCCAGCCGGACTATCTGTCGATCGCTCAACGCAAGCCCCTGGCCAAGCACCTGGGCGCAAAGCATCTGCTTGCCACCGATGACGGCCTGCTCCAGCAGCGGGCGATCAAAGACCCCGGCGAAGTCAAAGCCATCCGCAAGGCCCTGGCCATCCAGCAGCAGGCCTTCCGCGAGACCTGCGAGTTCATCAAGCCCGGCCAGACCGAGAACGAGGTCGCAGCCTACCTGGAATACCGCATGCGGGCCCTGGGAGCCGACGGCGTAAGCTTCCCCTCGATCGTCGCCGCCGACGCCAACGGCAGCCTGCCCCACGCCGTCCCCGGCAAGGCCAAGATCAAATCAGGCGGCAGCGTCCTGATCGACTGGGGTGCCAAGTACGACGGCTACTGCTCGGACCTCACCCGCGTCGTCGCTCTAGGGAAGATGAAGCCCAATATCAAAGAAATCTACCAGATCGTCCTGGATGCCCAGATGGCCGCGATCGACGCCATCGAGCCCGGCAAGAAGCTCAGCGACATCGACCAGGTCGCCCGGGATGTCATCACCAAAGCCGGCTACGGCGACCGCTTCGGACACTCCCTGGGCCACGGGCTGGGGCTGGATATCCACGAACAGCCGGTGCTTGCCGGCAAGGCCAAGGGCGTCCTCGTCCCCGGCCATGTCGTCACCGTTGAGCCGGGCATCTACCTGCCCGGGATCGGGGGGGTACGCATCGAGGACGACGTGCTGGTGACCTCCAGGGGCCACAAAATCCTCAGTGATTTGCCCAAAAGCCTCGAATCCGCGATTATCTAAGTACAATCCCCCACGCTGATTGGCGTGGCAGACCCGGCCGCCTGTCCCAAACAGGCGATACACCGGTCATGGCCCGGCTCCGTTGTGACAGCGAGCCCGGCGGGTCGATCAGGCTTAACAGGAACCCTCCATGGTTGACTTAAAAACCCTCAAGCAGCTCATCAAGATGATGGTCGACAACGACCTGACCGAGTTGGATATCCAAGGCGAAGACGGCCCGATCAAGCTCAGGCGCAACAGCCAGAGCGCCGGCGGCGTCCAGATGGTCCCGATGGCGCAGCCCGCCGCACCGGCACCGGCCGCCGCCCCCGGGCAGCCCGCAGCCGCCGCGCCCGAACCCGTCGCCGATGATGAAGACGCCGGTGAAACCATCGACAGCCCGATGGTCGGCACCTTCTACACCTCGTCCAGCCCCGACGCTAAGCCTTTTGCGTCCGTCGGCGATCACGTCGATGCCGACACGGTCGTCTGCATCGTCGAGGCCATGAAGGTCTTCAACGAGATCAAGGCCGAGACTAGCGGCACCATCGTCAAGGCCCTGGTCGAGAACGGCCAGGCCGTCGAGTTCGGCCAACCGCTTTATGTGATCAAACCTGACTAATAGGGGTTCGGAGTTGGGGATTAGGGATTGGGCTATGCCCGATTTCATGAACCGCTCTGAAGCCTGTACGTTCAATCCCCAATCCCTAACCCCCAATCCCCAACTATGTTTTCACGCATCCTGATAGCAAACCGAGGCGAGATCGCGGTCCGAATCATCCGCGCCGCGCACGACCTGGGGATCGAGGCGGTCGCGGTGTATTCCACCGCCGACAAAGACTCCAAGCACGTTAAAATGGCCGACCAGGCCATCTGCATCGGCGCCGCCCCCCCGGCCGAGTCTTACCTGAACATCGCCCGCATCATCGCCGCCGCCGAGGTCGCCAACGTGGACGCGATCCACCCCGGCTACGGCTTCCTCGCGGAAAACTCTCACTTCGCCGAGGTCTGCCGGTCCTGCAACATCGAGTTCATCGGCCCAAGCGTCGAGTCCATGCGCATCCTCGGCGACAAGGTCCAGTGCAAGCAACTGGCCATCAAGAACAAAGTCCCCACCAGCCCCGGCTCCAAGGGCGAGATCGATCCCGAAAACGAGACCGAGGCCGTCAAGATCGCCAAAGAGATCGGCTACCCGGTCATCATCAAAGCCGCCGCCGGCGGTGGGGGACGCGGCATGCGCGTCGCTCACAACGACATGTCCCTCCGCTCGGGCATCAAGGCCGCACGCCAGGAGGCCGAGGCCGCTTTCGGCAACGGCACCGTCTACCTCGAAAAGTTCATTGAGCACGCCCGGCACATCGAGGTCCAGGTCATCGGCGATCAGCACGGCAACGTCATCCACCTCTACGAACGCGACTGCACCATGCAACGCCGCAAGCAGAAGCTCATCGAAGAGTCGCCCTGCCCGGTCATCAGCTCCGAGCAACGCGAGAAGCTCTGCAAGGCCGCCGCTCGCCTCTGCAAGTCCGCCGGGTACTACTCCGCTGGCACGGTCGAGTTCCTCTACGGCTCCGACAAGAAGTTCTACCTGATGGAGGTCAACACCCGCGTCCAGGTCGAGCACCCCGTCACCGAAATGGTGACCGGCGTTGATATCCTCAAGGAACAGATCCGCATCGCCGCCGGAGAAAAACTCTCCGTCACCCAGAAGCAGGTCAAGCAGAAGGGCCACGCCATTGAGGTCCGCATCAACGCCGAAGACCCCGCGAAGAACTTCACCCCCTGCGCCGGCCTGATCGAACACTTCGACGCGCCAGGCGGCCCCGGCGTCCGGCTGGATACCCACTGCCACTCCGGCTACCGCATCCCCCCGAACTACGACTCCATGATCGCCAAGCTCATCGTCCACCAGCCGACCCGCGACGAGGCCATCGCCACGCTCAAGCGAGCCCTGCGCGAGTTCCGCATCGACCCGATCAAGACCACCATCCCCCTGCACGCCGACCTGGCACGCAACGGCAACTTCATCCGCTCCGACGTCGACATCAACTTCGTCGAACG
>CBDUNP010000148.1:0-7312 GCA_965368605.1 uncultured bacterium
GACCGCATCCGCGCCGAGTTCCATGGCGGTGGTGACGTCGCTGGCGGTGCCGACGCCGGCGTCGAGGATGACGGGGTAGTCCGGGTCGTCTTCTTTAAGTAGTTCCAGGATGATGCGGATGGCGTTGGGGTTTAAGACGCCCTGGCCCGAGCCGATGGGGGAGCCGGCGGGCATGACGCTGGACGCCCCGGCCTCTTTGATCTTGACCGCCATCACCGGGTCGTCCGACGTGTAGCACAGCACCTTAAAGCCGTCTTTCACCAGTTCGGCGCAGGCTTCCAACGTGCCGACGGGGTCGGGCAGCAGGGTTTTCTTGTCCGCGAGGACTTCGAGCTTGACCCAGTCTTTGCCGGGGTTGTCCAGTTGATCGAGGATCTCCCGGCCGAGCCTGGCGACGCGGACGGCGTCCTCGGCCGTGAAGCAGCCGGCGGTGTTCGGGAGGATGGTGTAGCGCGAGGTATCGATGAAATCCAGCAGCGACTCGCCTTTTTCATTAACCAGCCGTTCGCGGCGCACGGCGACCGTGACGACCTGAGCCCCGCTGGCGTCCAGGGCCTGCTGCATGGTGGGGTAGTCGGCGTACTTGCCGGTCCCGACGATCAGCCGAGACGAGAGTGTCCGGCCGGCGACGGTGAGTGGGGCGTCTAGTGTTTTCGGGGTGTCCGGGGTGTCAACGGGGGTGGGCATTTTTGATTTCTGATTGAAGATTAAAGGGGAAGAAAAACGGTGGCGTGTCTGGTAGCGGGGGGTGTTTTGGCTAAGAGCTAACGGCTCCCCATCCTCATCCGCCGCCGACCAGGGTGACCAGTTCGACGGTGTCGCCGTCTTTCAGGGGGGTGGACTCGTGGAGTTTTTTGGGCACGACCTCGCGGTTGACTTCGACGGCCACAGCCTGCTTGTGCAGTTCCAGACTCACTAACAACTCGCGGACGGTGCCCGCGTCGGTCTGTTTGGTTTCGCCGTTGATGGTTAGTTGCATGCTCATTTCAGGTAAGTGTATCGGATCATGTGGATTCTTAAATGTCGCCAAAAGGGGCCAGCGTGTCATCATAGGTCATCAGGATCGACTAAGTACGTGGTGCCTGGGACCTATTGTCTGCAAGTCGTGATAATGGAATGCATTAAAAGCAGCGTGGAGTGCCGGCGCGAGTGGATGGGGCCCGGGTCGGTAGGGTGCCGGGGTGGGGGGGATAGGTTGGAAGCTATCGGGGCCATTGGATCATCGTCGCGGTGGCGGATATCTTGATCTATGATCCAATGAGGGTCTGGTCGGCGGGCCGTGAAGTGCGGGCGACAACACGCCGGACGGTAATGATCATAATGAACACATTGTTGGCATCAGACCGGAAAGACCAGCCATGCGGATGACCGAAGAATCAACCAGCCCATTGTATGACCTCTGGGCGAAGTTCTACGACTACACCTTTGGCGCGCTGGTACGCAAGCGTCAGACGCGCGCGCTTGAGCAGCTCCGCCCGGCCCCCGGGGACACGGTGCTGGACATCGGCGTCGGCACGGGGATGACGCTCAAGCACTACCGCAAAGACATCACAGTCGTTGGCATGGACCTCTCCGCGGGCATGCTCGGCAAGGCGCAAAAGAAGATCGAGCGTGACGGCCTGAAACACTGCGTGCTTGTGCAGGGCGACGCCATGAAGCCGCCGTTTGCGGAGCACAGCTTCGATCACGTGATGATCACGCACGTCGTCTCCGTCGTCAGCGACCCGCAGAAGCTGATGATGTGGGCGCAGAAACTCGTGAAGCCAGGCGGGCGCATCGTCGTGCTGAACCACTTCCTGAGTACCAACCCGTTCATGGCCTGGTGGGAAAAAACACTGAACCCCGTCTTTGTGAAGATCGGCTGGCACAGCGACCTGGCCCTGGAAGATTGTCTGAAGGGGACGGACCTTGAGGTGCAGTACAACTTCAAGCTCAGCCAGTTCGACCTCTGGCAGATCGTCGTGCTAGGCGATGAGAGCTCGACCCCCGCCAGGCAATCCAGGCCCGCCACGGCTTCGGTGGACGATCCGGCGGACCAGTCCCACGCCGCATTGGCGATGGATTGACCCGATCAGAACGCATTTTTTGATACACGATCCAGCCCGGTTGGCCTGACGCCAGCCGGGCTGTTTGTTTGCCGCTGTCCCGGCGTCGGCGTATATTCGCAGGTGTCGTAAACGATTGGGGATACAAGCCTATGCACACACGCACCGATCACGCCCGGGGCGACCGACCCACGACCCCGTGGCCACGCACACGCACCTGGTTGCAGGTCGTGCAGGCGGTGCTGATCGCGCTGCTGGCGGTGGGTTTGTTTTCACAGAATCATGCCGGTGCCGCAGACGGGCAGGTCACGCCGAGCGTTGACAGCCCATTGGCTGACCCGGTGGTGCACAGCGACGCGGTGTTCTTCGCACGCAAGATGACCGCCTGGGAATCCGAGGGGGCGCAGTACCTGTTACTCGAAGGCGACGCGGGCTTCTCGATCGGCGTGTACGGGTTCCGTGCCGACGCCGCCGTCGTCCGTATCGACACCGAAGCCACGCCCGGCAGCGAGGTCAAACACCTCTCGATTTACTTGGATAACGCCCGGCACCTGCGCGGCAAAGGCGCGGTCAGCGCCGAGGCGAAACGCCTGCTGGTTACCGCTTCGACGCGCGGCGGGCTCGAACTGCACAACGATTTATTTAATCAGGTGGACCAATCGCCCGGCCACGAGTTGATCGCCGATGCGGACGCCCGTTACCAGCGCCGGCAGGCGGCGCTCGCCCGGGCCACCCTCCCCGTGCCGACGGACCCGCTGTTTGATCCCGCGCTTTTCGAGACCCGATTGGCCAAACAGTTTAAGGGGCAGGCCCCGCCTAAGCAGGCACCCGAGGCGCACCCCGAAACCACGCAAGACACACAGCCGGGCACCACGACCACCACGGCCGGGGTGCGCGATACACAACCCACGCCGACACCGGTCCCCAACGCCAAGACCGGCGACGACACGACCGCCAAGTCGGGCGTCGCTCAGGCCGATACCCCGGACGGCACGACCTCGGCATCTGGGCAGACTCCGGTCGTTAAATCCGTGGCCGATGACAACGTCCTCCCCACCAAGGGCCTGGTGAGTCTGAACGCCGACCGTATCGTCTTCGACGAGGGGGATGACGAATCGACCGCGATGCTGATCGGGAACGTCCGGCTGCTGTATTCGAACCTGGAAAGCAACCGCGATCTTTCGCTGCGGGCTGAGCGTGTGGTGGTATTTCTGGATGGGAAGGATGCCGACGTGTCGGTGACGTCGTCCCAGGTCCAGGCCGGGAGCGTCCGCGGGGTGTATCTGGAAGACAACGTCATCGTGACCGACACCGGCTTCACGGTCCGCGCCCCGCGGGTGTACTACGACGTGCGTCAGAACAAGGCCACGCTGCTGGAGGCGGTGGTCTACAGCTACGACGCGACGCGGCAGCTCCCGTTATACATGCGTGCCGAGACAGTCCGGCAGACTTCCGCGCGGAGCTTTGAGGCGGAAGACGTGCAGCTGACCACCAGTGAGTTTGCCGAGCCTCACTTCGCGATCGGGGCGGCCCGGCTCACACTCGACCAGAAAGACGTGGACGGCGTGACCGAAAGCACGTTCACCGCGACCGACACAACCCTGCGGGTCAAGGACACCCCGTTATTTCTCTGGCCTTACATGGAAGGCAGCCCGACGGATATCCCGATCAAAGCGGTCAAGGTTGGCTACGACAGCGACACCGGCGCGGAGATTGAAACGGTATGGGATGTCTTTGCGCTCTCCGGCAAGCAGGCCCCCGAGGGCGTCAGGCTCTTAGGCAGGGCCGACTGGATCGGCGAGCACGGGCCGGCGGTCGGGGCGGAGCTGGAATACGGGCTGGATAACATGTTCGGGCGGGCCGAGGGCTACCTGCTGCTGGATGACAACGGCACCGACGAGATCGGCGGGCGACGCGACATCGACCAGGACGGCGGGACACGCGGCTATTACCAGTGGCAGCACCGGCACTATCTTGAGAACGGCTCGGAGCTCTCGGTCGAGAGCGCCTACGTCTCGGACGAAACATTCCTCGAAGAGTTTTTCCGTGACGAGGCCTATGAAGCCAAGCAGTATGAGAACTCGATCTACTGGAAGAAGCAGGACGGCGATCAGGCACTGACCTTCCTGACCCGCTACGACCTGACCGACTTCACACCGCAACTCACGACACTGCAGACCCCCGGGTACACGGTCGATAAGGCCCCCGAGGTCGCCTACTACCGCACGGGGACGAGCTTCGGCGAGGACCGTTTTACCTGGTTCAGCGAGAACCGGGCCGGGTTTGTCCGGGCCCGCGCGGGGGAAGACACGCCGTTTGACCGTGGATTCAGCGGCCCGGCTTCGATGACACTGTTTGGCATCCCCAACACGACGGCGTTTGATGACGCCTTGTGGGCGACGGGTATGCCCGATGAGTGGGTCTTCCGAGCCGACTCCCGGCAGGAAATCAGTGCGCCGATGGATTTTGATGACGTCCGGGTCGTGCCCTACGCGGTCGGCCGGGTGACGGCGTATGACGAAGATTTTTCAGCCTACGCCGGGGAAGACGAGAAGCTTCGGCTCTGGGGCTCGTTGGGGGTCAGGGCAAGCACGACACGTTACAAGACCTACGACCATCAGAACCAGGCGTTGGATGTCAACGGCATCCGCCACATCATCGAACCGCACGTGGACGTGTTCTTCTCCGGGGAGACGATCAATTCCGAGGACCTGCCGGTCTACGACGCCGAGGTCGAGGGGATTCAGGACGGTGCGGGGCTTAGGCTTGGGTTGACCAACACGTTGCAGACCAAGCGCGGCGGGGCAGGGCGGGAGCGCTCGGTGGACTGGGTGATCCTCAAGACCGATCTGGTCCTGCGCAGCGATGACTCGGATGTCGATGCCAACATCGCCCGCTTCTTTGATTACCGCCCGGAGTACAGCGTCGGCGGGGACCATCTCTACACCGAGCTGCTGTGGATGGTGACGGACACGCTGGGTTTGGCTGGCGAACTGACGCACAGCCTGGAGACCGATCAGGTTGTGCAGTGGCGCTTCGGCGGGACGCTGCAGCACACCCCGCGGTTCAGCTCGTTTGTCCGCTACGACGAGATCGACGTCCTGGACAGCCGGCTCCTGTCCTACGGGTTCACCTACATCCTCACGACTAAATACGAGATGGGCTTGCGTCAGCGGATCGACTTTGCCCGCGACCAATCCCAGTCGCTGGACCTGTGGCTGGAGCGTCGCCTGCCCAAGTGGCGCGTCCGCCTGACCGCCAGCGTGGATGAGATCGACGACAATCAGACGATCGGCATCGTCCTGGTCCCCGAAGGCTTTGGCGGCGGGCCGAGCCCGTTGCTCCGCTGAGGCGGGTCAATCGCAGGAAAACAGGAAATTAGGAAAACGGGAAATAGGAGCTGTTGTTGTGAGATTCTCCGCAGCACAGGATCGGATTTCCTGCTTTCCTAATTTCCTGCGATGCCTGCTTTTCCCCGTTTCCTGCTTTTCCTTACCCCCGTTATACTGTCCGGCTCGAATAACCCCAGCCGGATTCCCGTGTTGAGTCCGCCCCGGAGCCCAGACCTTGCTCAAGTTCTTCAGAAAATACAACAAGTGGATCCTCGGCATCGGCGGGAGCCTGCTGATGATCGTGTTCCTTATTCAGCCGGTCATGTCGATGTTCCAGGCCGACCCGCTGAAGATGACGCTGGGGGAGATCGAGGGCGGGGAGCTGACCCGTGGCGACCTGATGAACGCGGAGTCGGAGGTCAACCTGCTTCGCCAGTTCGGCCTGTTCCTGGATGTAGACCCCGACACGTTCAGTCGCAACGACGACGGCCTGCGCTGGGCGCTGATCCTCAAGGATGCGGGAAGACTGGGCCTGTCCGCCAGTTCCCAGGAGGTTGAGCTGTTAAAACTTGAGGTCGGGCAGTCGGACGCGGACCTTGAGTTGATGGCCAGCCGTATGAACGCCACGACCGGCTACATCCGCCAGGCCATGAAGCACTGGCTGATCGTGCAGCAGTACAAGGAACTGATGGCGGGCCAGACCCATCTGCCGGGCAAGGACCGCGCCGCGTTGATCCGGACCGCACTGACCAACCCCGAGGGCGCCGGCTACTACGAGGCGATGGCTTACGGCACATCGATCATGAGCAAGCCCCTGGTCGAACACTTCCTTCAGGACCAGGGGGCCCATGTTTCCGGTGACGCGGTGGTGATCTCCGCAGAAACATTTGTTGACCAGACGCTGCCGCCCAGCGGGCAGGAGGTCCAGGACCTGTTTGAGCAGAATAAGGATGCGCTGCCCGGTCGTGGTGAGCCTTACGGCTTTGGATACCGCATCCCGGATCGGGTCAAGCTTGAGTACCTGACGATCCCGATGGACGAGGCCCGGCAGCAGGTCAAGGTCTCTGAGGCCGACGCGCTGGCGCATTACCGAAAGTACCCCGAACGTTTTGGCGGGGTCGCCGCCAGTGAGGGGCAGGCCGCCGTTGAGGCTCGGCCCTACAACCAGGTCCGTGAAGATGTCATCCAAGACCTGACAACCCAGATGGCGCTTGAGTTGGTCGAGAAGCTGGCCAAGTCGGCCTACGGCTACCTCTATGAAGACACCCGAGGGATGGCGAAGCAGGACGACTACCGGGTGGTGGAGAAGGGGACCAGGCTGACCTCGCTGCGTCAGGTCGCCGAGCGGCTTGAGGCGGAATATGGCCTGCTGCCGAAGGTGAATGCATCGGATGGCTACTGGATCAACGCCGAATCACTGATCGGCCTGCCGGGCATCGGCCAGAGCCGATTGGCGGACAACCTTCGGGTGGACTTCCCGTCGTTTGTGCTCAGCGCTAAAGAGCTTGAGCCCGACATCGAAAACCCGCTGCTGCCACGTCGGCTGCAGGTCGGTTTGGCGGGTGCCCCGCTGATGGGCTTTGACGGATCGCGATACGTCTTTAGGCTGACGGATGCACAGGCGACGCACCTGCCGGCATCGCTGGATAATGTGCGTGATCAGGTCACAAAAGATGCGCGTCTGCTGAACGCCTACAAAAAGCTTCAGGAAGAAAAAACTGCCTGGCGGGACCGTGCGGTAAAGGACGGGCTGGAGGCGGTCGCCGCCGAGGTGAAGACGCAGGTGGTTGCGATACCCCCGACGCCTCGCCGTGTGCCGCTGCCCAACGGCCTGCTGACTGTGCCGATGCTGCCGGAGATCGGGCAGAGCGAAGCTTTCGTCGAGGCCTTCTTTGATACCGCCAACAAGTCACGCGAGAACGGCGAGGTTCAGGA
>CBDUNP010000149.1:0-7259 GCA_965368605.1 uncultured bacterium
AAAAATAGAATCAGGTTTGTACACGCGGTTTACTTATAGGAGATTGAAAATGAAGTTGACTAAGTTTGTTCTGCCAGTGTTGGCGTTGGGCCTGTCCGCCGGTTCCGCCTCGGCCGCGACTTCGTACTGGGAGATCGATACCGACAACATCGTGCCCAACACGATCGCCTACGCCCTGTTCGCCGACGGCGAGGGCGACGACTGGACCGGGGCCGTCCTCCGGGGCGACCTGACCAGCGGTACCGCCTACCAGAACGTGAGCGGCGGCGACGCTGCGCCTTCGTCGGCGTTCATCGGCTTCGTGCCCGAGCTTGAGTTCGACACCTACGTCGGCATCATCGACGACAGCACGGCCGGGATCGCCGGCGGCGCAGGCGACCTGGGCGGCGGACCACTGAGCCTGGACGAGCCGCAGATCAGCGTGACCTGGTTCAACACCCGCACGAACGACACGGGCCCGATCCAGATCGGGAACATCACCCTCAGTGACGACGCCGTGGGCACCTGGGAGTTGATCGTTTCCTTCGCCGGCGGTCAGGTCCGATCCTCCGGCATCTTCCCGGTCCCCGAGCCCGCCACGCTCTCGCTGATGGGCCTGGGTGGCCTCGCCGTGATGCGTCGTCGTTAAGCCGACAGAGCGCACGCAAGTGTGTGCTTAACCGCCGTGTTCCTGTAGCAGATATCGTGCGTTGCAACTTGTGACGCACCGGGTCGAAGTGTTGTACTTCGATTAGACAATTCAAGGTTATGGCCCCTTGCAACGGTCCGGCAGATGCTGGGCCGTTGTTTTTTATAGGCACGCAAGCCCCTGGAATACCCGGCCTGAGGCTGGTCGATATCCCTCACATGGCACGCCGCCTGTTCCCGGGACATCCACCCCTCACGTTCGGGTGTTCACCCGGCGGGCCTTTGTGATCATTTTTTCGTGGGTCTAGCACAGGAGTTTAAAGATGAAGATCGCCAGCGCACTTACTATTGCAGCCGTCACGGCTTTGATTGCCACCCCGGCCTCGGCGGTGACGTCGACATGGTCCGTCAACCCCTCGAACATCGTGCCCGACACCGTCGCCAACGCCCTGATCGCCGACGGCCAGGGGGTCGACTGGACCGGGGCGGTGCTGCGCATCGACCTGACCACGGGCTCGGTGTATCACCACCCGATCGGTAGCGACAGCGCCCCGTCCTCCGCGTTCTTTGGCATCCTTCCCGATCTTGCGTTCGATACCTTCGTCGGCATCATCGACGACGGTACCGCAGGCATCGCCGGAGGGGCCGGCGACCTGGGTGGCGGACTTCAGAGCCTGGACGGGCCTCAGATCAGCGTCACCTGGTTCAACACCGCCACGAACAACACCACCGCGGTCCAGATCGCCAACATCACACTCAGCGACGACGCGGCCGGCACCTGGCAACTGATCACCGCCTTCGCGGGGGACGAGAGGGTTCGGTCCAGTGGGATCGTCCACAACGGCGTCATCCCCGAGCCCGCCACCCTCGCGCTGATGGGCTTAGGCGGCCTGTTCGCACTACGCCGACGCTAACCCGGATTCGAATCAACTTGTCTATCTTCACAACGGCCCGTCATCCGGCGGGCCGTTGTTGTTTTTGTGTATCTGGGGCGATTTAGTCTAGACGGCTGACAACGAACCGGTACAATCGAAGTAGTTCAGAGCCTCTCCCCGGGATCATTATCTATCTCCCGTTTATTATCCCGCACGGCTCAATCAATCCGAACGCCTATTTCTGGGTTTTCAAACAGGAGACCAAGATGATGCTCGACAGGTATACCCTGGCCGTGTCTTTCGCTGTCCTTGCCACCACCTCCGCCTCGGCGGCGACCTCGCACTGGGAGGTGCGTACCGACAACATCGTGCCGAACACGGTGGCCAACGCCCTATTCGCCGACGGGGAAGGGGACGACTGGACCAGCGCGTTCCTCGTGATCGATCTGACGGCCGGCACCACCTACCAGAACGCCAGCGGTGACAATGGTGCCCCATCCTCTGCTTTCATCGGCTTTGTGCCCGAGCTTGAGTTCGACACCTATGTCGGCATTATCGACGACGGCACGGGCGGTATCGCGGGCGGTTCAGCCGCTATCGGGGGCCCTCCGGTGAGTCTGGACGCCCCTCAGATCAACATCACCTGGTTCAATAACGACACCACAAATACCGGCCCGGTCCAGATCGCGAACATCACATTCAGCCCCGACGCGACCGGCACATGGGAACTGATCACCGCGTTTGCTGGCGGCCAACTCCAATCCAGCGGCACCGTGGTCAACGGCACGATCGTTCCCGAACCGGCGTCGCTGGTGCTGCTGGGCCTGGGCGGCCTGGCGGTGTTGCGCTGGCGCTGAGCCAACATTCAAACGTTCGATCAATCACAGGTTGTTAGGAGATTTAATATGAAGTCGACAACAATGATAATGGCTGCGGCTGTGTTGGGTATCACCACGGGCTCCGCCTCGGCGGCGACCTCTGCCTGGTCTGTTACAGGCGACAACATTGTGCCGAACACGGTGGCCAATGTCCTGACCGCCGACGGCGAGGGTGACGACTGGACCGGTGCGGTCCTGCGTATCGATCTGACCAGCGGCTCGGTCTACCAGAACGGCAGCGGTGGCAACGCCGCGCCTTCCTCGGCGTTCATCGGCTTCGTGCCCGAGCTGGAGTTCGATACTTACGTCGGGATCATCGACGACGCGACCGCAGGCATCGCAGGCGGCGCGGGCGACCTGGGCGGCGGACCGCTGAGCCTGGACGCGCCACTATTCAGCGCAACTTGGTTCAATACAAACACGACCGACACCGGTCCGGTGCAGATCGCCAACATCACCCTCAGCCCCGACGCGGCGGGCACGGCGGAATGGATCGTGTCGTTTGCCGGTGGGCAAATACGCGGAAGTTCCGCTGTCGAGGGGGGTGTGATCGCCCTGCCGGAGCCCGCATCGATCGCGGTGATGGGCCTCGGCGGTCTCGCCGTGCTGCGTCGGCGTTGAACATTTTTTTGATCGCGAACCCACGAGGTCGCTCAGCGAATTTCATGTAGGCCTAACACAGTTTTTAATCTTACGAAGGAGATTGGCCATGAAGATGATGAAGTTTATTCTGCCCGTGATCGCGATGGGGCTCGGCACCGGGTCCTGCCTGGCCGGGAGCTCGACGTTTTTTGTCCAGGCTGACAACACGATCCCCAATACCGTGGCCAACGCTTTTTATGTGGACGGCCAGGGTGACGACTGGACCGGCGCGGTCCTGCGCATCGATCTGACCAGCGGATCGGTCTATCAGAACGCCAGCGGTGGCAACGCCGCGCCGTCTTCCGCGTTCATCGGCTTCGTGCCGGAGCTGAAGTTCGACACCTACGTCGGCATCATCGACGACCCCTCGGCCGGGATCGCCGGCGGCGCGGGCGACCTGGGCGGGGGACCCCTGAGCCTGGACGCGCCGCAGATCAGCGTGACCTGGTTCAACACCAACACCACCGACACCGGCCAGGTCCAGGCCGGGAATATCACCCTCAGCCACGACGCGACCGGCACCATCAGCCTGATTACCTCGTTCGCGAACAGCCAGACACTCCAGACCGGTGTGATCGAATCCGGCCTGATCTTCCCCGAACCCGCGTCGCTGGCCCTGTTGGGCCTCGGCGGCCTGGCGGTGTTGCGTCGTCGGCGCTGAACCCGTCACGTATCAGGGCAGATGGCCCGATAGTCCCGGACTTATCACGACCGCGACCGCTCCGAGATGAGCGGTCGTTTTTTTTGCGCAACTTAAACAGGTCCGGCATTAACCCGTGTAGGGGTTATGCCGACAGGGGGTATAGAGAAATGTGATGTGGCCCATCCCGCGTGCATGGTTATTGGGCCTTCTACCAGATCGCAGCGAGGCCTCCAGGGATGAACTGATATCTGGCAGTTTTAGATCGGGGTCTTATTCAAGGGGCAACAGAATGAAAATGCTTAAGTTTGTCATGCCGGTTCTTGCGATGGGATTCGCCGCCAACGCCGCGATGGGCGTTACCTCGACATGGATCGTTGACATCGACAACATCGTGCCGGACACGGTCGCTAATGCGCTGTTCGTGGACGGGCAGGGTCACGACTGGACCGGGACCGCGCTCCGCATCGACCTGACCGCCGGCTCGGCTTATCAGGACGGCTTCGAGGTGGCGGGTGGCGGGGCGCCGAACTCTGCGTTCTTCCCGTTTGTCCCGACGCTGGAGTTTGATACGTATTTCGGGATCGTGGATGACAGCACCGGCGGGATCGCCGGCGGCGCAGGCGACCTGGGCGCGGGCCCACTCAGTCAGAACGCCCCGCAGATCAGCGTGACCTGGTTCAACACCGCACAGACCGACACGAGCCTCGTGCAGATCGCCAACGTCACACTCAGCGATGACGCGGAAGGCACCTGGGAAATATTTACGACATTCTCCGGTGAGCGGATAATTGACGGCGGCCTTGTCCGCGCCGGCGAGATCATCCCCGAGCCCGCGACCCTGGCGCTGATGGGCCTGGGCGGGATCGCCGCCCTGCGCCGCCGTTAAGCCGGCAGGCACAATCCACTACATTAATTTCAATAGCAACGGCTCGCCCTCGGGTGGGCCGTTGTTTTTTATGGAATCAATCCGGCGATGTTTCTTTGGATATTCCGCGGATTACATGTACTGCTTCTGATACCACGCCCAGAGTTTCGCCAAGCCATCGTTGATGGAGGTCTTGGGTTCGTAGCCCAGCAGCTTGCGTGCCTTGTCGACGTTCGCGAAGGTGATCTTCGGCTCGCTCGCGGGGGCCGGTGGCGTGTCGAGGATGGCCTTCTTGCCGACGAGTTCCTCAACGATCGTGACGAAGTCTTTCATCAGGACGGGCTCGCCCCGGCCGATGTTGATGATCTCGTAACCCAAGGGCGTATCCATCGCGGCGCTGACGCCCGAGACGATGTCATCGACGAAGGTCCAGTCACGCTTCATGTCGCCGGCGTCAAAGAGCGTGATCGTGTCGCCGCGCGCGATGCGGTCGGTGACCATAAAGGGCATCATGTCGGGCCTGGCGCGTGGGCCGTAGACGCTGAAGAACCGCATGGCGGTGAAGTTCATGCCGTGGAGGTTGTGATAGGTGTAGCCCATCAGCTCGACGGCTTTTTTGGATGCGGGGTAGGCCGAGAGCGGCAGGTTGCAGGCGTCGGTCTCGATGAACGGCAGGTTCTGGGTCTTGCCGTAGATGCTGCTGGTGCTGGCGAAGGTGAAGACCTCGGTGCCGTTTTGGTGCGCCGCTTCCAGCAGGTTGACCGAGCCGGTGATGTTCACGTCGCTGTACAGCGGGGTCCGCCCGATCGAGTAGCGCACGTTCGCCATCGCGGCGAGGTGGGCGACCGCCTTTGGCTTCTGCGTCGCGAAGATCTGGTTGACCGTGTCTTGGTCCCGGATATCGATCTCGCAGAGCGTAAAGTTCTCGTGATCGACGAACTCGGCGACGTTGGCGCGTTTCTGATCGGGGCTGTAGTAGTCGTTGAAGTTGTCGATGCCGATGACCTGATCGCCCATCGCCAGGCGGACCTGGCAGAGGTGTGACCCGATCAATCCCGCGGCGCCGGTGATGAGTACGGTATTTGGCATAGGTGGTGGGGTATAGGGTTTGGGGTCTGGTCGGAGTTGTGAACGTTTACGGATGATACACCCGGTTGTGTATGGTCGCGCGTACCGTCGTGGGCCGGGTATGTGGTGGTGTATTGGGCCAGGAAGTCTGACTAGGCCCCAGACCTTATGCCCCCAGCCCCAGCCCCAGCCCCTACTTCGTCTGATCGTCGTCCACGAGCATAAATTTGACCTCGGCTTCGGCGGCGAGGTCCTCGGCAACGTAGGCCCGGCAGCGCATGTGCACGATCCGGCCACGCATCTTCACGCTGGTGGCCTCCATCATGAGCTGGTCGCCGGGGGTGACGGGCTTGCGGAGCTTGACGCGGTCCAGCGAGAGCAGCACCGCGAGCTTGCCGGTGTGTTCGAGCTTCTGCCCGATCAGGACGCCGGAGAGCTGGGCCATCGCTTCAACGACCAGCACGCCGGGCATGATCGGGGTGCCTGGGTAGTGGCCCTGGAAGAAGGGCTCATTGATCGAGACGTTTTTGATGCCGACCGCGCGTCGGTCGCCGTCGATCTCGACGACCCGATCGACCAGGAGCATCGGGTAGCGGTGCGGCAGCAGGCGGTGGATCTTGCGGATGTCGAAGACGCTTTTGTGAGCGCCCAGCTCGGCGCGGGCCTGGCTCTGGTGGGTCTTGATCAGCTGTCGGACCAGCTGGTGGTTCATCGCGTGGCCGGACTTGTGCGCGATGATGCGTCCCTTGATCGGGCAGCCCAAGAGGAACAGGTCGCCGATGAGGTCCAGCAGCTTGTGCCGGGCGGGCTCGTTCTCGAAGCGCATCTGGTTGGTGCCCATCGGGCCGTTGTCGCCGATGACCAGGACGTCGTCTTCGCTGAGGTGCTTGCCCAGGCCGGCCTCGCGCAGGGCGCGGGCCTCGTGCTCGAGGATATAGGTCCGGGCGGGCGCGATCTCGTGGGCGTAGTTGCCGTTGAGGAAGTTGAACTGCTGGGTCTGTCGGCCAAGCGGGTTGTCCGGGCCGTAGTCCAGCTCGTAGAGGAACTGCGATTCCTCGTCGGTGTCGCAGGGCATGGCGGCGACCATCGCGTCTTCCTGCTGCACGACGACGGGGTGCTTGATGACCAGGCAGTGCCGGGGCTGGTCAGTTTTTTCGATGCCCGCATCGGCGAGCGCATCGAAGAAGGGCTTGGCCGAGCCGTCCATCGCGGGGACTTCCGGCGCGTCCAGCTCGATCAGCAGATTGTCGATGTGCATCCCGGCGACGGCGGAGAGGCAGTGCTCACAGGTCTCGATCACGGCCTCGCCGGTGCGCAGCGCCGTGCGTCGTGGCCGACGGACGACGTGGGTGACCAGCGCGGGGACCTCGATGTTGTTCAGGTCGGTGCGGACGAAGCGCACGCCGTGGTTTGCCCCGGCGGGCTTGAAGGTCAGCTTCGCGGTCTTGCCATGGAACAGCCCGGGGCCAGAGAGAGTCACAGGTTTGCAGATGGTCTGCTGGGGTTGCATGGCAAGAAACACAATCCGGGGTTAGCCGGGACAAGGGATTAAGTTAGCTGCGGTACGGTCATCATAGATCAAGCCCACCTAGGGCATTCTACCTGCGGCGCTGCTGTTTCAAAAGGTCTGGTAATTTCCGCAATGCGGTGACTTCACGCAT
>CBDUNP010000150.1:0-7252 GCA_965368605.1 uncultured bacterium
TGCGCCGATCGAGGTGTGCGGTGAGTTTGAGGTTCAGGCTGCGCACCAGGATGGCATCTTTGCTGGGCATCTGGACCTGAATTTTATCGGGGTCGAAGGTGGGCGCTTCGAGAGGGTCTTTGGAGAGTTCAAGTTCGCCGGGCTCTACAATCATCCCCATCTCAACCACTTCCAGCTTCTGCACGCGCACCGTGGTCGACGTGGGTGAGACTTCTTTGACGAAGGCACGTGCATCTGCCAGGGGTGAGCTGTTAAGGGCGTCCAGAAGGTTGATCGTCTGTTCGTTTTCATAGGTGGCCGGCGGTGGGGGCTGCACCTCGATCTCGACGGTCTGTGTCTTGGTCCACTCGCTGATGCGTCCCCAGTCGCCGCTGGAGGCTTGGATGGTGGCGGAGACGCTGGTGGTGGTGGTGCCCGGGTCTTCCCCGAGGACGGTGATCGCCAGGCCCGTGGTCGGCGCGACAAACTTGATCTGAACCGTGCGATTCTGGGAGATGATCGTCTCACCCTCGGCGTACAGCCAGATCAGCGCGGTGATCACGGTGACCACCAGCACGGTTTCCAGGCTTTCTAGTAGGGCACCTTTTTTCATGGTTGGTTCGGGGTGGGTGCGGCCGGGTGACTCGATGGTCGGCTACTTGCCGAAGTCTCCCTGAATGGCTTTGTCGTTTTCGTCCTGGGGTTCGGGTGAGGCGTCGGGGTCTTTGGGGGTGATGGTCACGCTGCCGAAGCCTTTGGAGAGGATCGGTCGCAGGTCGTCGGCGGAGAGTCCGCGGGTCAGCTCACCGCGTTCGGCGATGCTGATCGTGCCGGTCTCTTCGCTGACGATCAGGATCAGGGCGTCGGTCTCCTGGCTGAGCCCGATGGCGGCGCGGTGTCGCGAGCCAAGCTCCTGGGGGATGCTTTCGCCGTCCGCCAGGGGGAACTGCACGCCAGCGGCGACGATACGATCGCCCTGGATGACCACGCCCATGTCGTGAAGCGCCGAGCCGGGCCAGAAGATCGTATCCAGCAGTTGTTTGGTGACCTCGGCGTCCAGGCGCGTGCCCTGCTCGACGATCCCGCGCAGCCCGACACGGCGTTCGATGGCGATCAGTGCGCCGATCTTGTTGCGGGACAGGTACTGCATCGCCGACACGAGCTCTTCGATCACGCGTGCCCGGCGCAGGCCGGTCTGCTTGAACAGCCGGGCCTCGCCCAGCCGGACCAGCGCGCGGCGTAGCTCGGGCTGGAACACGATGATCAGGATCAGTGAGATAATCGGCAGGGCTTTGGAGTACAGCAGGTTCAGCCGTTCGAAGGCGCCGTCCTGGCTGAAGATCTGGATCGCGAAGACCCCGACGACCAGGATCAGCGCGACGCCCTTGATGACACGGGCCCCGCGTGTGCCTCGCAGGAAGCGGTAGACCACCAGGACGACGACCCAGATGACCGCCAACTCCAGGGCCACTTCCCAAGGGCCTTCCTGGAAGTGTGCCTGGACCCGGGCCAGCAGTTCGTAGAGTCGATCAAACTTCAAGGGGCGAGTCCGGTGGGCTGGCTGGGGGGTTGGGATTGGGTCTTACGATGCCGGGTGTCCCGCGACACCGGCGCACAGGGTTATATCGGTATTTGTCGGCCGGCGTGGCGAAAAGTTGCGTCCGGGTGAGCCGCCAAGCAGAGGCCTGCCGATAATTTCAGGTATCCACGGGCGTGGGTGCCGGCGGGGTTGAGTCTTGGGTGACCCGTATCCCGCCATATCACGGCCCAACTGATATACTCATCAAACATCCATGAGGTTCCCGGAATTGTAATATGCAGCGGCTTGAACGCTTAAGGTCCAATATCCAGAAGTGCTACCTGGGCAATCAGCAGGCGATCGACAAGCTGATCATCTGCCTGCTGGCCAAGGGGCACATGCTGATCGAGGACGTGCCCGGGGTCGGTAAGACGATGCTCGCGACGTCGCTGGCGCGGAGCCTGGATTGTTCGATCTCCCGGCTTCAGATGACCCCGGACATGCTGCCGTCGGATGTTTTGGGCGTGACGGTCTGGGACCAGCAGAAAAGCGAGTTCGTCTTCAAGCCCGGCCCGATCTTCGCCAACATCCTCCTGGCCGACGAGATCAACCGCACGACCCCGCGAACCCAGTCGGCCCTGCTGGAGGCGATGAACGAGTCGCAGGTCTCGATCGACGGGCACACGCACAAGCTGCTTGACCCGTTCATCGTGATCGCGACCCAGAACCCGTTTGAGTTTGAGGGGACGTACTTCCTGCCGGAGAGCCAGCTGGACCGGTTCCTCATGCGTGTCAGCCTGGGCTACCCAAGCCCGCAGGACGAGGCACGGGTGCTGACGCTGGACCCGTCTCGTAACGAGTTGAGTGACCTGCGTCCGGTGCTCACCGCCCAGGAGTTGGTCAACCTCCAGGCGAAGGTCGATGAGGTGAAGATCGACAAATCGCTGGTGGATTACATCGTGCAGATCGCCAACGCGACCCGCCGGGACGAGCAGATCCAGACCGGCGTCTCGCCCCGTGGCACCCTGGCGCTGATGCACACCGCCAAGGCGACCGCGATGGTCGGTGGCCGGGATTATGTGATCCCCGAAGACATCACCCGCAACGTCGTGTCTGTCTTCGCCCACCGGGTTATCCCCAAGAGCTACTCGCACGACGGCGACGGCATGATCTCCGCCCGGATCATGCAGCGGATCCTCGAGACGGTGGCTTCGCCCGTTTAACCGGTAACACACCGGGTTGGCCCCTCAACCGACGCGACTTGTCGCTGCAAACGACAGGCTGAGGCGACGATTGTATTGGCCTTGCGGTGGAGCCCATTAAAGACAGCTATAGGTCATCGAGGTCTAGCCGCCGCGGCCAGGCGGCGCTTCCTAAGTTGTCATGCTGGTCAAGCTGCCGTAACGGCAGGACTGGTTTGTATGGCGTGCAAAGTGCTGCCTAAATGACAACTTTATCGGGTGCCGGTCTACCGTCTGTCGTGGCCTGTCCTGGTGCTGCTTTGTCACGATCGACGGGTATAAAAAAACGACCCACGGCATGGAGCCGTGGGTCGTCAAAGTGTGGACGTTCAGGTGAGGCCGATCAGGCGGTGCGTCGGCGACGCAGGGCCAGGCTGCCCAGACCCATCGCCAGGAGGGCGGGGGTCACAGGCTCGGGGATCGGGTTCTCGACGATCGACAGGGGAGCGTTGCCAGCCGTGATGATACGGATCTGGTCAGCGATGTTGTGGACCGTGAAGTCGAAGTCAAGCCGCATGCGGTTGTTGCTGATGCGGAAGCTGTCGCCGTTGGGGTCGGTGAACTCCAGGCCGTGGCCGGCTGCGGTCTCGTAAGAGGTACCTGCCGCACCCACCAGAACGTCGCTGGCACCAAACCCGCTGAAGATCACGCCGAGGATCTTGTCGTTGAAGGTGATGCTGCCGGACATCTTCTTGGGAGCCTTGTCGCTGTCCACGTCGCCGTGCAGGAAGTAGCTGTTCACAGTACGGCCTGCGGCGAGGGTACGGCTGGCGGTCGCGCCACCATCGTAGACGCCGGGGAGGTAGGCCTGGACGGTCATGTCACTGGCCAGGGCCTTGTTGCTCGACTCTTTGAAGAGCAGGGCCTTGTTGTTGTTCGTGCGTGCATCCAGCTGGACGGAAGCAGGTGGGAACACCATGTTCACGTCGCCGGAGAGGGTGAGGGCCGAGGCGTCGCCAGCAAAGCTGAGTGCGGCTGCGGCTGCGATTGCGGTAATGATTGACTTCATAATAAATCGTCCTTCCTACTTCTATTAGCGGGCTCTCACAGGAGCCTGCCGTCCACCTGATTCCTCGATAAGCCGTCAACACACGAGAGTTGGGGCTGAGTCTGCGATGATTGTTATCTCACAACCTGCGTGCCAGACTCATGAAATCCCTCGAAAACGGCCTGAAATCAGTGGGCAATTCTATTAACCCTGCGATTAACGGCTCTTACATGCCAGTGGTGCTTGGGCACGGCTTGCGATCATTATACCGATAATACCACCTGATGTCCAAGGTCCACACGCCATTGCTTGAAAAAAACACCAATTTTCTTGAATACACGGCAAAATAGGGTCCGATAAGTATTTATGGGTGTCAAACTCGATCTTCGATCGGCCGTAAATACAGTTTTTTAACACCAGAGGGCGCGCGACCATGCGTTTTGACGGTGGCGATATCAGGGCTGACAGTCTCTTGATCTCATGACCGTTCAGCCTTACCGAAGCGGCCCGCGGGCTGTCCGCTGATTTCACAGCGGCTTTCCGGGACAGCGGCGATCGAAAGGCGTATCCTTAGCTTATCAGGGCATGTCGCCAGGGTTCCTTTTTTCCTCCCCGGGAGTTGATGATGAACAGGGTATATGACAGTTCGGTGGTGGGGTTGTCTGGTCTGCTGGCGGTCGCGGTGTTGAGCTGCATGATCCAGCCCGTCTGGGCACAGCCGGCCACGGACGAGGCGACGGAGCAGGCTCCGCAGAGCACCGAATCGGTTGAGGCCGTGCCGCAGAGCGCCGAGTCTCAAGCCGCTGAAGCATCGGTCCCGCAGACTATGGATGTCGAGCCCGCCGAGGTCACGCCGGTCGTCGGCTGGCTCGAACTGACGGACTCGCTCCGTGATGGCCCGATCCCCTTCGCCTGGGTATCTGACGAAGAAGCAGGGCCGTCGCTGAACGACGTGCTGGGGCAGCTGGACCACGTCGCTGAAAACGATGAATACCTGGGCGTGGTGATCTACATGGATCAGCCGGCGCTTGGGCTTTCGCAGGTGCTGTCGATCGCGGAGAAGATCGCCGAGGTCCGCGCCGCGGGCAAGGTCGTGATGACCTACGCCGAGGCATACGACACAATGGATTACATCCTGGCCTGCGCAGCCGACATGATCCTCCTGCAGCACAAGGGGGAGGTTCAGATATCAGGTGTTTCCATCGAAGAGATGTACCTGGCGGGGATGCTGGAAAAAATCGGCGCCAAGGCCGACTTCGTTCAGGTTGGTCAATACAAGGGGGCATCCGAGTCCTTGATGCGCACCGGACCTAGTGAGGCCTGGAACCAGAACTTCGATGCGCTGCTGGACGACCTCTACGGCCAGATCATTGGGCAGATTGCCCAGGGCCGGGGCATGACCGAGGCCGAAGTCGAAGGTCTGATGCGCGACGCCTGGGTCATGCAGGACTCGGATTACCTCAAACGCCGCGTCGTGGACCGCCTGACCGACCGCGACCTCATCGACGTGACCGAGGTTGAGTTCGGCGACAGCTTCACCTGGGACGCCTCGATGGGCTGGGGCGAAGCCTCGATCAATATCAACAACCCGATGATGCTGTTCAGCATGCTCTTCAAGGAGCAGGACACGCGGACGCACCGCCCGACCATCGCGATCGTTTACGCATCAGGCCCGATCCACTCCGGGGAATCCTCCCGTGGCCAGGGGCTCTTCGAATCCGAGTCCATCGGCAGCAGCACGCTCGTCGAGGTGCTCGGCGACGCACGCGATGACGACAACATCAAAGGCGTGATCCTGCGGATCGATTCGCCCGGCGGCTCGGCGCTGGCCAGCGAGATTATCTGGCAGGCCGTCCGCGACCTGGGCGAGCAGAAGCCGGTCTTTATCTCCGTCGGTTCGATGGCCGCAAGCGGTGGGTACTACATCGCCTGTGCCGGGGACGAGGTCTATCTAAGCCCCAGCTCGATCGTCGGCTCGATCGGTGTGGTCGGCGGGAAGATCGTGATGGGGGGCCTGTACGACTGGGCCGGCATCCAGGTCTACCGGCGGAGCCGTGGCCCGTTGGGGGATATCTTTAACAGCGTCGAACCCTTCACCGAGGCGCAGCGTGACACCGTCCGCCAATCGATGGAGCAGGTGTACGACCAGTTCCTTCAGCGCGTGACGATCGGCCGGGGGACGCGCCTGTCGGACGTCGGGTCCGTCGCGGAGGGACGGCTCTTCACCGGTCGCCAGGCCGTCGAGAACGGGATGGCGGACAAGCTCGGCGGGGTCGCCGCGGCGATGCACGACCTGACCTACGAATTGGGCATGGAAGAGGGCAGCTACGACGTGATCCACCTGCCCCGCGCGATGTCGTTGCAGCACTTCCTCAACAGCATGTTGGGTGCGAACGCCCCGAGTGTCTCGACGCCCGCCGTCGATTCACCCTGGGTCCACACCGCCAAACAGGTGCTCGGGCCCGAGGCCTGGTCCAGCATCAGCGCAACGATGCAGGGGCTGATGCTGCTGCGGAACGAGCCGGTGCTGACGCTGATGCCCAACGCCCTGATTGTCCGCTGAGGTTGTAGCGCAGGTCGAATCTATGAACACCATGAACGTATCAGTCATCCTGCCGGCCGCGGGCTCGGGCACGCGGTTCGCGGCGGGTGCATCCGCAACCCACGCAGACATACTCCCCGGCGGCGCGAGCAAGGTCGAATTGGACCTGTGCGGCAAGCCCGTCTTCATGCACGCGGTGGAGGTGTTCCGCAAACGCCGGGACGTCGGGCGCGTCATCCTGGCGGTGTCGCCGGACGGGCTGGATGATTTTCGTTTCCGGTGGGGTGACAAGCTGGGGTTCATGGGCGTGGAACTGATCGCCGGTGGCGAAGCCGAGCGCTGGCAGACGGTAGCCAAAGCGTTGGAACACGTTGAGCAAGACGCGACCCACGTCGCCGTCCACGACGCGGCCCGCCCGCTCACCAGCGACGCGCTGATCGACCGGGTGTTCCTGGCCGCCACACGCCACGACGCCGTGATCCCCGGCTGCGATGTCGGCTCAACCCTCAAGCGCGTCGATAAACACGACGAACCCGAGGAAGAAATAGACCCGCTGGACGCGATCCTGGGCTCGGCCGGGAAAGAAACCGTCCCCGTGCGCCGCGTGGTCGATACCGTGGACCGCCGCGGCCTCGTCGCCGTGCAGACCCCGCAGGTCTTCGAAGCAAACCTGATCCGCGCCGCCTATCAACGCATCGCCTCAGGCGAGATCGACACCGCCGCCATCACCGACGACGCCCAACTGATCGAAGCGATGGGCGAGTCTGTATTCGTGGCCGAAGGCGAGACCAGCAACCTGAAGATCACCTACCCCGCCGACGCCGAGCTGGCCCGGGCCGTGATCGCAAGCCGCCAGCAATCTCAAGCGGGGGAGCTTGCCAAGAAACGGCTGTTCGGCGACGACGATGACGAGTGAATCGAAGGCTTGCGGTCAGCCCGGCTCACGTAGAAAACGTTGAACCGGGGCGTTCGCATCGACTTCA
>CBDUNP010000151.1:0-7216 GCA_965368605.1 uncultured bacterium
CCACCGCTTTACATTCGCTTGCGTGATCGGCGTGACCAACCCCACCGCGAGCAACGCAACGAGCCAGAACGTCGGCGAAGTCAGGTCGATCGTCGGGTTCATCCGCGCACTGCCTCGCCCGCAGTGATCCACGTCGTCGGCTTGGCAACGCCTTCCAGGGCAAGCCCGTACACCACGCGCCCGTCCTTTTCAGATTCACGCTCAAACCCCAGCCGGTCGTACAGGTCCGCCACCAACTGATTCTTCTTCGTCGGGATATATTCGCCTGTTACACGCGCGTAGCCCGCCTGCCCGGCGCGCGTCAGCAACGCATTTAGCATGAACTGCTCCGCCGTCCGCCCGATCACCCGGCAACTCATCAGCCAGGTGTCGATCCGTAGCTCATCTTGCTCATCGGGCACCGCCAGCACGACCGACACCAACCCATGATCCCCAAACTTATCGCTCAGCCGAAGCGTCAGCCCGACCGCCCCCGGTGTAGCAAGCATCGAACACACCTGCTCTTGTGTATGCCGACGTGTCGTCAGGTTAAACTGATTCGTCTTCCCCAATAGCTGAACCACGCGCGCCATGTCCGCATCGTCTGGGCCCCCAAGCTCACGCACCTCACCCACCATCTCAAGGGACTTCAGATAGTCATCGACCGATCCAAACGCCT
Organism: uncultured bacterium; assembly: GCA_965368605.1. Taxonomy (GTDB): domain Bacteria; phylum Planctomycetota; class Phycisphaerae; order Phycisphaerales; family Phycisphaeraceae; genus JAJRRS01. Next base: position 659 of record CBDUNP010000151.1, read on the forward strand.
GCTCCGTATCCCTGCGCTTGCGTTCGGTTGCGTACTGCGCCGCGCGCTTGCGATCCTCGCCCGTCACCTGCGCCGCCTCGAACCACAGCCCCGACTCCAGCGCACGCACATACCCCGACGGGTCTTCAGGCACGTCGACCACCTCGACGCCCGGCAACGCCTGCCTGACGTGCTCACGCTCCGCCGGGTTGTCATCAAAAAAAACAAAACTATCCAGCCCAAGGTTCAACGCCTCGGCGATCCGCTTAATCGCGACGGGTTTGGGGTCCCAGCTTGCCTCAAACGCCGCGAAGTCGTCGATCGTCAACGCCATGTCCGGGTTTATTACGAACGGCTCCCGCGCATCCTCGGCGTTGTTTTTTGAACACACCGCCAGCACCACCCCACGCGCGGCAAGCCCTTTGGCGTAGCTTTGAAACGACCGGAACGCCTCACCGTCCGGCGAATCACCCAGCGTGATCCCCGTCGCGCCCGTCTCACCGACTACGCCGCCCCACAGCGTGTTATCCAGGTCCAGCACCAAGACCTTCTTTGGCCCGGCCGTTACCGCACTTACGCCCGCCGCAAGATGCTGCCCGAGCAACGCCGTGCCCGCTTCGCTGAACGGCTGCTTCGTCCAGTGGTACCGCCTCGGATCATAAAACCCGTCGCGCCCCATCCGCCCAGCGACCCGTTCGAGATCAACAAAGTACGCACCCGCCGGAAGCTCTTTTCTGATTAACCGATTCACGTCCCGGACCATCCCCACGGCCCCATCCGCTGCGCCGCTTAAGCACACGCCCATCGGGCCCGCCTCGTCCGTGTCATACCCGACCTGCACGATGCGCGCTTTGAGCTGTTCCCGCGCGATCCCCCAGGCCTGTTGCCAGAACGCCAACTCATCCTCGACCCGCTGCGCCGCCGAACGGTCCTGCCCGCCCAGCAATCGCTGAAGCCAAGGGAGAAAAACCACGGTATCTATTTGTGTCTCCCCGCTCGCCGCGGCCAGCATCTCCTGCATCACGTTGTCGTACCCGCCATCGATCACGGACACCGCCATCCCGCGTCCCCAGGCCTGGGCGGTCAGCGCGTGTGCCACCCACGTCGTCGTGCACTGGCCGAGCATCAGCACGCGATGCGTATCGGGTTGGTCCCGCAGCATGCCTTGGATAAGTCGGCCGGCCTTTTCGATCTGTTCGCCGGTGAAGCCGCCGCGCCGCAGCGCGTCGCGCAGCAGTTCCAACGCCTGCCCGGCTTGCCCGGCCTTGCGGGCTTTGACCGCTTGTTTGATCGCTTCTGCTGGGGTCATACGGGGTTACCGATTCCCGTAAGGATTATTCCGCCGGCACGCAGACGTACGCCACGTCGATCGACGGGTCCTGTGAATGGTTGCCGTAGTCCGCGACACGAAAATGCTGCTCCGCCACGATCTCAAACCCCGCCTCGCGCAGCATGTCGCCGACCTGGTCGGTCTCTGTAAACAGGTACAGGTGGTCGATCGCGTTGGAGTTGACCACCGTGGTAGCAAACATCGGTGCCCCCGGCGCCAGGCATCGGCGGAGCTCTTTCAGGGAGTACAGCGGGTCGGGCACGTGCTCGATGATCTCCGCGAAGATCCCCCAGTTCAGTGACTTATCCGCCTGAGGCCAGGCCTTGCGTGCATCACCGAACCCGAGGGTGTAACGGTCCGGCGAGACGCCGTTGGCCGACAGCAACCGGTTCGCGTAATCGATCGAGAATCGGCTGACGTCCAGGCTTTCCGTCTTCGTGTTCGGGCGCTGCTCCAGCACCTCAAGCAGGTACAGCCCGTGCCCGAACCCGAACTCCAGCCCCGTGCCCGAGTCCGGGACGCGCGGGATGAACGCCTCCATAAAGAACCGGTGGATGTCGAAATGGATCGGCCAGTAGGCGTGCGTCAGCATCAGACCCTCGAGGTAGAACGTCCCCATTACCTCGGGGTTGTCGTAGACCTCCTTGAAGACGTCTTCGAAATCGCTGTGGCTGTATTCTTTGGTCTGCATGAAGCGTATCTGCTCTTTGAGATACGCGTAGGTGTATTCGATGAGCGAGCCGATCGGCCCGTCCGGGTCCTCGTTTGTCGCCAGCGCCATCTTGACCAGCCGCTCCGCCTGTTTCCAGAACACGTCGCCGTGCACGCGGATGAGGTGGTCGGCATGGTCGGCCAGGAGGTTTTTCGCCCGGGCGATGACCTGCTCGGTGAACCGCGCCGCGTTGGGATAGTCGGCCGCCGCTTCCCGGATCGCCTGTTGAACTTCGGTATCGGTGTGCGTGGTCATGGTCTGCTCGGTGGGTCAGGCCGTGTCGGGTTCAATCGTCTGTACGAGTTCCACGGCTACGCCCCTAGTATACACCGGCGACATGAAATTGATCAGCAAAGGCCCGGCACGCACCGGCTTAGGCTCCAGCAACGTAACCCCCTGGTCCGCGAGCCTGCGGGTCTCCGCCGCCAGGTCCGCGACCTCGAACGCGACGTGGTGCAGCCCCCCGTTGCCCTTATTGAACGCCGCCAGCACCCCGCCGCCCGGGACGATAAATTCGATCAGCCCCTTGGGCCCCCGTGTGAACAGGCACAACGCCTCGTACTCCGGCACATACTGCCGTCGGCCCATCTCAAGACCAAACAACTCGATCCACGTCTGGACCTGCGCCTCGTCGGGCACCACAACCCCCACATGATGGACATCGCCCTGGTACAAGTCGTTCTCCCGATCAGTGACGCCGGATGACTCTACCCGCAGACGTTCAGCCCGCGCCCAGCCGTTTCTCGACCAGTGCGGACAGCTCGCCGACATCTTTCAAGCCCGCGACCTCCGTCCCCGTGAAGCGGATGCCGAACTGCTTCTCCACCGCAAGCACGAGATTGACGTGCATCAGCGAGTCCCACTCGTCGATATCCTGGGCGCTGGTCTGCGCATCAATGGTCAGCTCGTCGTCATCGAAGACGTCTTGAAAGATCGTGTTCAGTTTCTCAATGGTTTCACTCATCGATCGCAAGGCTCCGCCTGGGGTAAGATTGAATCAGAATAGGCCAACGCCTCAGTCCCCGCAATCACCCCGAGTTTTTCACTAATAACCCGGCGCGTTTCACGTCATCAATCAGCAATCACACTTCAGCAATCAAGTACTCAGGTCCACCGACACCGGCGCGTGGTCCGACACCGCCAGCCCCGCCTCCCGGTCGATGTGGCTCTCGCCCACCCGCTTGCCCGCCGCCTTGTTCGTCAGCAGGTAATCGATCCGCCAGCCACGGTCCTTCGCCCGTGCCTGCCCGCGGTTGCTCCACCAGGAGTAAGGCCCATCCACCTCCCCGGCCTGCTCACGCACCACGTCCCCCCAGCCCGCATCCAACAAATCCCCGAACCACGCCCGCTCGTGCGGCAGGAACCCGGACGTCTTCTCGTTGCTCTTGGCGTAAAAAATATCCCGCTCGGTGTGCGCGATATTAAAATCCCCCCCGAGCACCGTCGGCACACGCGACCGCGCCGCCTTCTGGGCCCAGGGCATAAACCGCTTCATCCATTTTTCTTTCTCGACCTGCCGATGGTCCCCGCTGGAGCCCGAGGGCAGGTAGATGCTCACAAGATTCACCCCGTCGACCTTCACCCTAAGCACCCGGCCCTCCGGGTCGTCATCCCCCGCATCCAGCCCGGTCCCCAGCACTTTCATCGGCTTGCGCGACCAGACCGCCACCCCCGCGTAACCCTTCTTCTGCGCCGGGTGCCAGTGCACATGCCAACCCTCAGGCGAAGCCCAATATCCCGGCAGCTGCTCCGGCAACGCACGCACCTCCTGCAGCATCAGCACGTCCGGCTTGATCCGCGCAAGATGCTCCTCAATCCCCTTACGCAACGCCGCACGCATCCCATTCACATTCCAAGTGGTAATCCGCATCTGCTCAGTCTAATCCATCTCCACCCATCGCGCTACGCCATCCATTTTTCACGCCCCCGTCGCCGCTTACGGCTTAGCGATAAACCCATCAGATTGCTTTTCGCTCGACAAGCTTTGCCTTTTTAACGACGTTTGCGCCAGGTCGTATCTGCCTTGCCGGGCATCAGTGTCTGCACAAAGGCTTCCGTTTTCTCTTTAGGCACGTGGCCGTTGTCCCGGTCAAAGAGGTGTGAGTACGCGAAGCCCGCGAAGCCATCGGTCTTGAGCTCTTCGGTGATGGCGATCTGCTGGCCGATCTTTTCGACCTCGCCGGCGAAGCTCATGCCCGGGACGACCCACCCGTGTTCGGGCCGACGCTCCAGCAACGCCTTGCAGCGGTCTGCGAACTTCTGGTTATCCCCCGTGTAGTTCATCGTGATCGCCGCGTCGAGGTATCCCTTTTCCATCCAGGTCACGTAGTCCTGCATCTTCGTCCGGTAGGCGTCTTCCGGGTCCGCCATCACCGCCGCGCTGATGATGAGCTCCGGGTTGTGCTTGCGCACCCGCTCGCTGACCATCCGCGTCAGGTCCGTGATCTGCGCCGCCCGCCACTCGATCCACTTCTCCGCGTCCAGGTCCGGCGAAGCCACCCCCGTTTCTTTGCTGAACCGCGCCAGGCTCACCGCGTCATAGGACCAGTTCCCCAGTTTCTTCTCACGCGCTTCATACCCCGCCGCCACCTCGTGGATCTCGCGCGGGTAACGGATGTAGTCGTAGTGCAGCCCGTCCACGTCGTAGTTCTTCACAAGCTCTTCAAACAAGTCCGCCAGGTGCTCGTTCACCGCTGGCACACCCGGGCTCAGGAAGCTGTACCAGTCGCGCGAGACGTTCTCGTCAAGCTCTTTATCCCGCGGGATCATCCGGTTCCCCGCCGCGTCACACATGAACCAGTCCGGGTGCTCCCACCAAAGCTGCCCGCTGTCCCTCGGCGGGTATTTCTTGCTAAGCCACGCCGGGTACACATTCACGTACGCATGCAGCTCCAGCCCGTGCTTGTGCGCTTCCTTGATCGCTACCTTCAACGGGTCCCACCCCGGGTCCTGCCCTGTCGTCTCCGGCCCCTCACTGGTCAGCTCCCACGCCCAAGGCTCAACCGCCGACGGGTAAAACACCGTCCCGTTGCCACGCACCTGAAACAGCACCACGTTAAACCGCATCGCGGCGCAGTTCTTCATGATCTTGCGGATATCGCTGGGCGTCTTGTAGTCCCACCGCGTCACCCACAACGCACGCACCTGGGGCTCCCGTTCCTTTGCCTGGGCCGGATACACCCCCACAACACACAACACCACAACCGCCGCCAGCCATAACCTTTTTTTCATCACATCGCTCCAGAAAGTGATTTGTGTCTCGTACGCACCCCTCGGCATCCCCGGCTCCCCCCGCAGGACCACCCATGGTAATTCTATAACTAAAAACTACAAATCTTCTTTATGTAGCCATTTTCCGGCTTTGGCCGTGCACGCAAAGCCCTCTCCCCCAAGCAATTCAACCTTAGATACAGCGCACGGGCGTGCCGTTTAGCGGTATTCCGTTGGACTTGCGGGGTTAAGAAAAGCAGGAAAACAGGAAACGGAGGAAATAAGAAATGAAGTTTTCACCAAAAACGAAGCGCCGCGACTTGTCGCGCAACACTATTCCCGAATCCGCGTCATTTGCGCAATCTGCGGACACCTCACCGCGGGCTTTTCTTTCTTCGCGCTCTTCACGCCTTCGCGGTTAACCCTCTTGATCAGCCGCGTTGAGATGAACGACGCTTGCGTGTCATGAGCCGCACGCATGAAGCCAAGCCTATGATCGCCGCCGTCCCCGGCTCCGGCACATGCGCGCCCGCCGTCGGCGGAACCCCCGCGTTCCAATGCCCCAGCACCACATTCAAATCATCGATCCCGACGAACCCGTCCCCGGAAGGGTCTTCCGGGTTCCCGGCTGTCACGCTCTGGTTCCAGGCACCGAGGATCAGATTCAGGTCATCAATCCCGACAAACCCATCCCCGTCCAGATCGCCGTCGATCGCTCCCAGGATCGAGATCGAGACCCCCAGATCGTGCCGACCCGTTGCCGGGTCCCACATCCCCTGGTTCGCCAATTGGATCGCGTACTCCGGCCGATCCGCGAGCAACGCCGCCGGGTCAGGCAGCGACAGCATCAACTGATACACGCCCGTCGCCACGCCCTGCGGGATATCCAGTGAAGACGACACCGTGATCGGCCCGCCGGGCAGCCACGTACGCGGGTCTTCATCCAGCTTGAACTCGTGTTCCGTCAGCCCATCCGCCGACACCAGCGTATACACCACGTCCCGGGGGTTGTAAGGCGAAGCCCATCCCGTGTTCTCAAGCTCCAGCGTCAGGTCCAACTCGCCCCCAGCCACCACAAACGGGTCGTAGTCAAGCGACTCCAGCTCAAACCGATACCCCAGCTTGCGCTTCACCTCGTCCAGAAAACCATCGTTGTCCCAGTCATCTAAGACGCCGGGGTGGTACCCGCTGTTCAGGTAGCTGAAGTGTAGCTGCTCCATTTCCACCCGGGCCGTCGCGCTGTCGGACCGCGAGCTGACCGCACACGTCTCACCGCCCATCGGCAGGTACTGCGTCTCCTGCCCGATCCATGCCTTGTCCGCTGCGG
>CBDUNP010000152.1:0-7209 GCA_965368605.1 uncultured bacterium
TGATCGTGCGGTCTTCGTCGTAGTGGTTAGGCCAGGGCATGCCTTTTTCTTCGATGGTGGCCTTGAGTGTCTCAGCCGTCTTGTCGAGGCTGATGCCCACAATTTGTACGCCCTTGTTGCTGTACTTTTCCTGGACCTCAAACATGTGAGGCATCGCCGCCATGCATGGCCCGCACCAGGTCGCCCAGAAGTCCATGACGACGATCTTGCCGTGAAGGTCCTCCTGGGTCATAGTCTCGCCGTTAACCGCGTTGGTCAGGGTGAATTCCGGCTTGGCTCCGATGTCCAGTAGGACACGCTCGGAAACTTCCTGGGGCACGTTCATCGGTTTCATTCTTGCGGCCGCGACAACCTTGGGGGCTTCGGCGTCGGCTTGTGGGGTCTTGATCGCCAACGCGGGAGTCATCGCGGGGGTCTTCTTCACCGCGGGGATCGACTTGGGCTTCTCGCCCTCGGGCTTGGCGAATGCCTCAGCGGTGATGCTGTCATCGGCGAGAATCTTCGCCAGGGGCTCATCCATCCGCATGGGGTGGCCGGCCCAGAGGAACTCGCCTGTGCGAGAGAAGATGAAGATCTGCGGGATGCCGGTGACGTTGAACTTCTTGGCGATCGAGCCGTCCTGGTCGTAGTAATGCAGCCAGGGCATGCCGACCTCGTCCTTGGTCTTCAGCAGCGTCGCCAGGTCGCGGTCACGGCTCATCCCGATCACTTCAAGGTTGTCAGCGTCTTTATGCTTGGCGTAGAGCTCCTTCATGTGAGGCATTGATGCCATGCAGGGGCCGCACCAGGTCGCCCAGAAGTCCATGATGACGACCTTGCCACTAAGCGATTCGGCGGTGATGGCGTTGCCATCGATGTCGGTCAGGTCCAGCTTGGCGAAGGGGAAGTCGCCGGGCTTAAACGCGGCGGCGGCCTGAGCCTCCGCAGCGATGCGGCGCTTCTCGGCTTCGATCTCACGTTGTTTGGCGGCTTCCTCGGCCTTAGCGATGGCGGCTTCGTGCTTCTCGGCGCTGTAGGCCTCGGGGACGTATTTCTTCAGGGCTTCCTGAAACGGGGCGTCCATGTTCATTGGGTGCCCAACATAAACGGTCTCGCCGGTCGGCGCGATAACCGCGATGGTCGGGAGCATGCCCGAGTTCCAGGCCTTATTGATGTTGCGGTCTTCGTCGTAGACCTGCGTCCAGGTGATGTTGTGTTCTTTGATGGTCTTGTCGAGGGTCGCGCGGTCGGTGTCGAGGCTGACGCCCAGGAACATGATCTCGTCGTAGTCGCCGTAGTCTTCGACCATGCCCTTGAAGTGCGGCAGGGCGGCCATGCAGGGAGCACACCAGGTCGCCCAGAGGTCGACGACGACGAGCTTGCCCTTGAGGGATTCGTTGGTCAGGACCTGGCCGTCGGTTGTGGTGAAATCGATATACGGGACGTCACCGGCAGACAGGAACTTAAACCCAGCAGAGTCGTCACGATTAGGGTCCAGCCGGACCTGTGCGGAGGCCTGGGGGGCACTGGAGATGACGACCGCCAGCGAGAGGCCGGCGGTGAGGGCAAATCGGTTCAGCCAGGGAAGGGTTTTCATATCGGATCGTTCCTGTGTGAGGATATACTGTCTCGGATAGACACTGTTGGTTATGTATACGGCGGGTACCCGGAAAGGTTCTATACAATATCAATTATTCGTGTTTCTTATACCATGACGCGGCCCCGGCGGGCAATAGTCTCTCTCAGAATTTGCCAGCCACCTCGTTCTGTCGCCCGTTAATCGCTTGATGCTTCAAGGCTTTGGATGACATACGAGACGAGGCCGAGTCGTTATAAAAATATAAATCCATCCTTACAATGGCAGGGCTCGGCACCTGAGCATCTCGATAATTTAAACAAAGTGTTCCCCATGGGCTTTTCTAATCGAACCAACAGGCCGCGAATAACGTTTTGTAGTAGTGTATTAATTCGACTAATCTTTACGATCCTAAATCGACCTTTATCATGGAATCTCCCAATGACTGACCGCTCCAGCAACGCTTGTCGTATCGCCCTGACGGCCATGCTATCTCTTATGACTGCTACTCTGCCTGCCATGGCTAAGTACGAGCTTGTCTCCGGACCCGCCGAGAACGACCCGGCCGGGGTCAGCATCTACAAACTGGACAACGGCCTGACGGTCTACCTTACAGAGAACCATCAGACCCCCCGTTTTTATTCGGAGATTGTCGTAAGAGCGGGGCATAAAGAAGACCCGGCGACTAACACCGGCCTGGCCCACTACTTGGAACACCTGCTGTTCAAGGGCAGCCAGAAGCTGGGCACACTGGACTACGACAAGGAACGCGAGCACATCGAGAAGATCAACGAGCTCTACGAGCAGCGCTTCCACGAGACCGACCCCGAGAAGCGCGATGCCATCTACGCCCAGATCAACGAGCAGACCCAGGCCGGCGCCGCCTACGTCGTCCCCAACGAGATGAGCTCGCTTTATAAGCAGATGGGCGGCACCGGGCTGAACGCGCACACCTGGTTCGACGAAACCGTCTACAAAATCGGCCTGCCCGCCAACCGGCTCAAGCAGTGGGCCGTCATCGAGTCCGACCGCTTCGCCGACCCGGTCTTCCGCCTGTTCGTCACCGAACTGGAAGTCGTCTACGAAGAAAAGAACCGGGCGATGGACAACAAGGACCGCCTGGTCTTCGAGGCCATGGCCCAGAAACTCTTCAAGAAGCACCCCTACGGCCAGCAGACCACCCTCGGCGACGTCGAGCACCTGAAGAATCCCTCGCTCCAGGCCGTCCGCGACTACTACGAGACCTACTACGTCCCCAACAACATGGCCATCGCCATCTCCGGCGACATCGACAAGCAGGCCACCATGGAGCTGATCGACGAGCACTTCTCCTCATGGGAAGCCAAGCCGCTGCCACCCCGGGGCGTCTTTGAAGAAGAGCCCCTAACCGAACGTGAGCACGTCACCGTCGAGTTCGACGCGGAGCCTTACGTCCTGATGGCGTACCGCACCCCAGGCCGCAACCACCCCGACGCCGAGGCGCTGGTCCTGGCGGACATGGTCCTTTCCAACAGCACCGCCGGGCTCATCGACATCAACCTCGTCCAGAGCCAGAAGCTCCGTACCGCGGGCTGCACGCCTTACCAGATGAACGACTACGGCTGGCAGATGTTCTGGGCGACCCCCAAGGAAGACCAGACCCACGAAGAAGCCGAGGCCATGCTCATCGAGCAGATCAACAAGCTAAAGGCCGGCGACTTCGATCAGAAGATGCTCGACGGCATCATCGCCAGCATGAAGATCAGCGAGAAACGCAACCTCGAGTCCGACACCGGCCGCGTCACCCTGATCCGCAACACGTTCCTGGCGGGCAAAGACTGGTCCGAAGTCGTTGGTCGACTCGACCGCATGTCCAAGCTGACCAAGCAGGACGTCGTTGACGCCGCCAACAAGTATTTCGGGGACGGCTACGTGGTCGCTTACCGCGTCCCCGGCGAGCACAGCGTGCCCCCGATCAACAAGCCCAAGATCGACCCGATCAACATCGACTCGGCCCGCCAGTCGCCGTTCGCCAAGCAGGTGTTGGACATGCCCGTCGAGCCAATCGAGCCGACATTTGTGGTTAAGGGCAAGGATTACACCGTGAACCCTTATGCAAAGGGCGTCGACCTTTACCACGTTGCCAACCCGATCAATGACCTGTTTTCACTGTCGTTTGTCATCGAGACCGGCACCCGCCACGACAAGGCCCTGGGGATGGCGACCCGGCTGATGAATCAGGTCGGCACCGATCGTCTCAGCCCGGAAGAACTCAAGAAGGCCTGGTTCGCGCTGGGCACCGACCTGAGCATCGGCGCAGGCGGCGACCGGACCACGATCACGATCTCCGGCCTGGATGAAAATATCGAGGCCTCGCTCGGCCTGCTCATGGAACTGCTTCAGAGCCCGGCCGTCGACCAGAAGGTCCTCACCGATATGGTTGAGAACACCATCACCTACCGGCAGGAAGATAAAAAGTCTCACCGCACCCTCGCCTCGGCTGTCCGTGAACTGGCACGCTTTGGCGAAGAGTCGAATTACATCGACACCCTCAGCGACGACGAACTCCGTGCACTGACCACGGAAGACCTGTTTGCCAAGGCGGGCGGCCTGCTGGGCTTCAAGCACGACATCCGCTATGTCGGATCGCTCCCGGTCGATAAGGTGATCGCGCTGCTGCGTTCACAGCATCCGGTCGGTGACGACCTGGCCGATCCCCCTGCCTACCGGCCCAAGCTGGTCCGTGTCCCCGAAAAGACCGAGGTCCGTTTCTTTGATAAGCCCATGGCTCAGGCCCTGGTCTACGTCGACATGCCCGGCGAAGTCTACGACGAATCCATAGTCCCATACGCCGGTATCTACAACCAGTACTTCGGCGGGATGAGCGGGATCGCGTTTCAGGAGCTGCGTGAGTCCCGTGCGTTGGCCTACTCCGTCGGTGCCCGCTATTCCTACGCGGGCCGCAGTGACGAACGCAACAACATGGTCGGGATGATCGGTTCCCAGGCCGACAAGACCTCCGAAGCGCTGCACGGCCTCACCGACCTGATTGATGACCTGCCTGTTTCCGCGGACCGGTTCCAGCAGAGCGTGGACTCGCTGGTTAACTACTACCGCACCTCCAAGATCGGATTCCGGGGCGTGCTCGGTGCGATCGATGGCTGGAGCAAAGTGGGGCTCACCGAAGACCCACGCCCGGCCCGCTTCCACGCGGTCCAGGCTGCGGATATCGATACCCTGACCGACTTCTTCCACGAACAGATCAAGGGCCGACCGAAGTACATCACCGTGGTCGGCGACAAAGAAAAGATCAACCTGGAAGACCTCAGCGACTACGGCGAAGTCAAAGAAATGAAGATCGACGAGCTGTTCGGGTATTAATCCGATAGCCCGCGACAGGGCGGCCCCCTGAATAATCTAAGATCCATGTAGCCCCGCCACCCTGGCGGGGTTTTTTATACCAACCCCAGTAAGTATTGCGCGTCACTATCGACCCCCAGCCCCAGCCCCCGGAGCCCCCAGCTTTGCCAGGGCATGCATACATACATGGGGTATCTCCGTCTGCGCGGGGGTGACGTAAACAAAGAAGTATGTAATTATGCGAAACGCTCTAGAGGAATAGAGCTTGTTGTCCAGCGGGCATCAGCCGTGTGCTTCAGGCGCACGCCGTCGAATCAATGGTGTGATTCTAAATCATACCCGCTGGCGCCGGCCAATCAGCAGGCCCGCGACGCCAAGCAACGCTGCCGTGCCGGGCTCGGGGATATTGCTGGCAAACGTCGGCGGTGGGGTGCCGGCGTTCCAATTGCCCAGCACCTCGTTGAGGTCGTCGATCCCGACAAACCCGTCGCCGGAGGGGTCGCCCCAGACGTGGTAGCCGGGGGTGACGTTGGTATTCCATGCACCCAGGACGATGTTCAGGTCATCGATCCCGACGAACCCGTCGCCGTTCAGGTCGCCCGCAAGGTAAGCCTCAACCGCGAGCAGTTCCGTGTTTGCCGCGACGTTGAAGAACATCTGCTGGATCCCGCTTGGCCAACGGATCGTGACGGTGTCGACCGTGCCCGCCGCAAGCCCCAGCCCGAAGTGAGCGGTCATCTCGCTCATGCTCAGGAAGTTGCTGCCGCCGTCGATCTCCCGAATCATCTCGTCGCCAGCGACGGTGCTGTCGGGGTCCACGGTGATGCGTGCACCGATGCCGTCGCGGTTCGATACGGTGCCCTCGGTGGTAACGCGGAGCCAGTCGCTGCTGTTGCCGCCGTTGTTTTGATAGAGGATGGGCTGACCAGCGTTGTTGACGATGAAGACATCCAGGTCGCCGTCGTTGTCGTAGTCCAGGGTCAGCAGCCCCCGGCCCTGAGCGTTGTCGGTGATCCCGCTGGCGGTTGAGACATCGGTAAAGACCCCGCCGTTATTTTGCCAGAGGGTGGTGGGGTCGTCTGAGTGGAAGTCCCCCCAGCCGTTGGTGGCGATTAGGTCCAGGTCGCCATCGTTGTCGTAGTCGAAGAAGCTGGTGCCCCAGCCCCAGCCGACGTCGCGCACACCCGCCGCATCGGTCCCGTCGTGGAAGGTCCCGTCGCCGTTGTTGACGTACAACCGGTTGCCGGTGTCCTGGATCGGGTTGGGGTCATCGGGGTGCGCCTTGATCGCGGTGACAAACCAGTCCAGGTCGCCGTCGCCGTCGAAGTCGGCGATCGTCGAGCCCATCCCGTTCTGATCGGTCCCGACGTTGGCGGCCTGTGTCCCGTCGGTGAACGTGCCGTCGCCGTTGTTCCAGAAGAGCTGACTCTGCAAAAAGTCGGCGGCGAATGTGAGGTCAGGCAAGCCGTCGTTATTCATGTCCGCGAAGCGGGGCGAGAAACGAAAGGTGTTGTCGGTTGGGTTCTGATCCACCCCGGTTGCGACGGTAACGTCTGTGAAATAGCCGGGGGCATCGGCCCGGTTCTTCAGGAGCCTGGCCTTGCCGATGGATGCGACGTTCCCCCAATCGCCGGTCACGATATCAAGCAAACCATCGCGGTCGTAGTCCCCCATCGCGGCGCTCTGGCCGTAACCGAAGGCCGGGCTCGGGACGTGGGCATTACGAGCGATTCCCTGCTCGGTAAAACTTCCGGTTCCGTCATTGGTGTACAGGTAAAACCGACCATGCCCCGTAGCCGTGACATAGAGGTCCAGATCGCCGTCGTTGTCGATGTCGCCGAAGGTCGCACCGTTGGTTGGCAGGCTTGCGGTAAATCCGGAGGTTGATGAGATGTCTGAAAAAGTACCGTTGCCCATGTTGCGGTAGAGGATGTCACTGCCGTCCAGGCGGGTCACGAATAGATCGACCCACCCGTCGCCGTCGACGTCGCCCGCCGCGGCCCCGCCTGTCATGTCCAGGAAAGTGCTGGCCGACCCGCTGCTGCGCTGAAGGTGATTGATCTGTGCGTTCGCGGTGACGTTTGTAAAGGTCGCCGCGTTTGCATTGGGAGCAAGCGGAAAGACAAACGCCAAGGCGGGCGCAGCCATGCAAAAACGAATCATCTTCATGACATCAATCCCACGGTTACAATGATTATCTACAAAGAGCGGGGGAAGCTTTCACTTCCCCCGCTCAAATCAATCTTACGATGATCCGCGGTCATTTAGCGACGACGGAGCATGGCGACGCCACCCAGGGCCAGCAGCGACAGCGA
>CBDUNP010000153.1:0-7157 GCA_965368605.1 uncultured bacterium
GTGTTGAATATGACCGTCGAGGAGGCGCTGGAGTTCTTCGACAGCTTCCCGGACATCAAACGCCTGATGACTGCGTTGAACGACGTGGGGCTTAGCTACGTCCAACTGGGCCAGGCGTCCACCACGCTCTCCGGCGGCGAGGCCCAGCGCGTCAAGCTGGCGACCGAACTCGGCAAACGCTCCACCGGCCACACCCTCTACATCCTCGACGAGCCCACCACCGGGCTGCACTTCGCGGATGTCAATAAGCTTCTCAGTGTGCTCAGCCGACTCGCCGACCAGGGGAACACCGTGCTGGTCATCGAGCACAACATGGACATCATTAAATGTGCCGACTGGCTGATCGACCTGGGCCCCGAGGGCGGCGACCGCGGCGGGACGATCGTCGCACAGGGCACGCCCGAAGACGTCGCCAAGGTCAAGGCCTCCTACACCGGGGCCTATCTGAAAACTCATCTACGCTGAATAAGAATCTCTTCGCCGTTTGAGAACATAGCATGATGCACTACACCACTCGCTTGATTGTCATACTTGCTTGCGTCTTCCTGACACACCTGTTCCCCGCCCAGGCCGCTGCGGATTTCCGCGTCAAGCCTTACTTGCTCCGGCCCGAGCCCGACACCATCACTGTTGTGTGGTTTACCGACGATGACACGCCCGGCACGCTAACCGTTGAATCCAACGGCCTGCTTCACACATATACCTCTGAGCCCGCGCCCGCCCTTGCGTTGACCTATCACCCGGCCGAGTTGGAACACTTACCCGTTGACGCCATCACGACCGCCCCATACAAACACACCATCCACGTCACAAACCTTTGGGAGGAAGTGTCCACCTTCACCGTTGAGCAGGGGGAGACGGTCCATCAATCGATTCTGCCCGCGACTCTGCGAGGCAGAAACTCGGTGCGTTTTATCGTCTTCGCCGACTGCGAGACCGAGCCGGAATCCACCGGCAAGCACACCAACTGGCCCGAGCCCAACGGCGACATGGACCGCGTCTACCCCGTCGACCAGACCGAAGGGTTCAGGCAGAACCTGCACGTCATCCAGCAACGCAAGCCCGACTTCCTCGCCTTCGCAGGCGACCTCGCTGAATCCGGCGGTGAGCAGCGCGACTGGGACGAGTTCTGGCGTCACCTAAACGGAGACTACGGAACCATCGCGGGCTCCACACCCATCGTCGCCGCCCCCGGCAACCACGACGCCTTCGGCGGGCCCGGTCAGCTCGGCGGATTCGGTCGGGGCGGACACAGCCGGGCAGACGAAAAATTCCGGGCCTACTTCCAGACCCGCCCGGACGATCACCACCCGCCCCAAGGCTACCACCGCCTGGACTACGGCCCGATCACACTCATCAGCATCGACTCGACCAACGGCCTGCCCGACAACTCCGAGCACGATACCAACTGGCTGCTCACCGCACGCGACCACGGCCACGACTTCAACCCCGGCTCCGACCAATACCGCTGGCTGGAGAAACAACTCGCCGACGCACAGAAGCGCAGCCGGTTTACGTTTGTTCAGTTCCACCACGTCCCGTATTCCGTCGGCCCTCACGGGTTCCCCGCCGGCAACGCCGGGCACGACCACGGGGAAGACAACCAGTCCGGGAAACCCATGCGTGTCCTCACCGAACTGTTCATGCGCTACGGCGTCGATGCGGTGTTCGCGGGCCACGACGAGATGTACGAACACTCGGTCATCAAGGGCGGGCAGGAGTCGCTGCCCGGTGAGGATGGCAAGACCCGCCCGCATGAGTTGCACGTCCTGGATGTCGGGATTGCTGGCGACGGCCTGCGCGGGCCTTTCTTCGGCCCCGGCGGGCGTCACGAATCCGAAGTCGGCAACCCCTACCAGGTCTTCCTCGCTCACCACGACGCCCCCGAGGTCTGGGACGGCAAACGCCTGGTCTCCGGCGGCAAGCACTACGGCCACCTGGAGGTCAACATCACTCAATCCCCCGAGGGTACCTGGCAGGTGAAACTGACACCGGTCTATATCTTCCCCCTGATGGATGCCGAGGGGGCCGTCACCGGCTGGGAACGCCGGGTCTATGAGGACGAGGTCACGCTCACCGAGGGCGTCACGCCGCCTCAGCCCTAGCCGCCTGACGGATGAGGGCTGGCCGATGCCCGGTGTTTGACACCCCCGGCCCCAAGCCTACGATACGACCCTTGACCCCGGAATCACCCCCGGAACGACCATCGGAATCACCCCCGAATCTACCCCGGGATTGCCCACCGAGAGACGAAACGACATGGCTGACAAGACCTTCCGCTGCACCGTCATCACCCCCAACACCCAGGTCCTGGACCAGGACGTGACCGCTGCGGTCATCCCCGCGTGGGACGGCGAGCTCGGCCTGCTCAAGCAACGCGCCCCGCTGCTGGTCAAGCTCGGCTTCGGGTCGATGCGGCTGGATTCGGCCAACGGCAGCGAGCGGCTCTTCATCGGTGGCGGGTTCGCGCAGATGAAGGATGACAAGCTGACCCTCCTGACCGATGAAGCCGTGCCCATCAGCAAGATCAACGTCGAGGAGACGCAGGCCGCCCTGAAAGAGGCCGAGGCGTTTAGCCCGCAGACCCCCGCCCAGTCCACCCGACGGCAGCGCGATATCGAACGTGCCAAGGCCATGCTCCGGGCCGCTCAGTAAGCCCCCGCCGGCTGATTTCTGATCGCCTCCAATCCTGATATCTGTCTTAGCGCGTGCTGCCGTGAGGCGGCATGCGTCGGATGAACACACCAGATACCAAGATACCACCAACTCCCCACCGCTAAGCCGCCGCCGCCATGCGGCGCAGGCCGCGCCACGTTTATTTCGTGGCATTTTCCCCTTACCTCAGCCGAATCCTGGCTCAAAACGCTTCAATCTCCAGACTTGCCTACAATCAGCCGATAACCTGTCATGGACGGGTAAGACTGAACAGGGAAGAGTCAGGGGCGATCCAGGGCAATGCGAGGCACACTCCGCAAACACATCCCAAGCATGTTCCACCGCAGGCTGATGCTGTTGGCACTGGCGACCTTTGCCTTGTCGATGCTGCTGGCCGGGCAGGCGGTGCGGCTGGGGGTCGGCAGCGAGCACGAGCGGCGAAAGCTGGCGGCCGAACGTGCCTTGCAGGAGTCCCACCCGATCCCGACCATCCGCGGGAAGATCCTGGACCGCTACGACCGCCCCCTGGCCATCGACGAGCCCGGCTACGAGGTCGCAGTCAATTACTCGGTCATCTCCGGGGAGTGGGCTTATCAGCAGGCCCGCGATGCCGCCCAGGCCGAGGACAAGGAGCGATGGAAGGAGCTGGACAACCTCGACCGACGGGACCTGATCAATCAGCACCTCCCGACGTACGAGCAGCAGGCCCGTGACCTGTGGGACCTCCTTGCCGAGATCAGCATGTCGGACCCCGCCGAGCTCTCCCGCCGGAAAGACGTGATCCGCCGACGGGTTCAGCGTGTCATCGCCAGCAAAACACTGCGCAACCAACGCGAACGCGAGGCCGAGTTCGATGAATCCCTCTCATGGGCCGAGGCACGTGAGCGCGTCAGGGAAGAGTTCTGGGCACACACCGTGCTCAACGACATCCCCGACCACACACGCATGAGCATCCAGCAGTTCATCGCCGGGGCCGATGATGAGCCGAACCTGGCGGTGTGGAAACAGATCCAGGTTCGCCAGCCCCGTCAGCGCCGCTACCCCAACGAGACCTTCACCATCAGCGTCGACCGTTCGACCCTGCCGAGCCCGCTGCGCAGCGACGAGCCGTTGGACGTGACCGTCCGTGGCGTCGGGTTCCACCACATCGGCCTGCTCCGGGGCATCTGGGAAAGCGACGACGAACTCGAATCCTACAGCGCCGACAACCCACGCGGCTACCTCTCCGGCGACCAGATCGGACGGTGGGGCATTGAAAAATCGATGGAGCATCGATTACGCGGCGCACGCGGGCGGGCGACGATACAACTGGACACCGACGAGACCACGCGCATCGAGCCGATCCCCGGGCAGGACGTCCGGCTGACCCTGGACATCCAACTTCAAGCTCAGATCCAGGCCCTGATGTCGCCGAAGGTCGGGCTGATGACCGCCCAGCCGTACCACAAGTACGAACCCAAAACCAACCGCAAGCCCGGCTGGGACCTCAACGGCGCGGCGGTCGTGCTGGAGATCGATTCGGGGGAAGTCCTCGCGGCCGTCAGTGTCCCCGAGATGCCGTTGGACATGCTGCGTGACGAGTCAGAGAAGATCTTTAACGACCACCTGAATCAGCCCTACCTGAACCGAGTAGTCTCACGACCCTATCAGCCCGGCTCGACGGTCAAGCCGATCGTTCTGGCCTCCGCGGTCTCCGCAGGCCGGCTCTCGGCCGGCGAGCAGATCGAGTGCACCGGCTACCTCGACCCGAACAACCCGGATGGCATCCGCTGCTGGATCTACAAAGAGCACGGCCTCACCCACGGCCACCTCTTCGGCCACGAGGCCATCATGCACTCCTGCAACATCTACTTCTACACCGCCGGCCGACGCATGGGCCTGCAACGCCTCTCCCAGTGGTACGACAAGTTCGGCCTCGGCCACGTCACCGATTGCGGACTCCCCGAAGAAGTCGCCGGCGACCTGCCCGACCCCAACCGTCCCGCCACCGGACAGGACGTCGCCGACGCCACCTTCATGGGCATCGGCCAGGGCCCCATCCGCTGGACACCCATCCAGGCCGCCAATGCGTACGCCACACTCGCCCGTGGCGGAACGTGGACCCCGCCAACGTTTATCAATGACCAGGACCGCGCCGAGTCCCGCCCGCACATCGACCTTCACCTCAACACCGCCGCCGTGCGCGAGGCGTTGCAGGGCCTGGACGACGTGATGAACAACCCCCAGAGCACCAGCCGCAACCTCCGCGTCCCCTCCGGCCGCGAGCCGATCTTTAATGTGCAGGGCGTCAAGGTCTACGCCAAAACCGGCACCGCCGAGGGCGTCCCGCACCGTATCGACGCCAACGAAGACGACCGCATTACCGGCGACGACCCGATCGCCAAATCGGGCGACCACTCCTGGGTCATCGCACTCATCCAGCCCGACGGGCACAGCAAGCCGACGCACGTCGTCGCCGTCGTCGTCGAGTTCGGCGGCTCCGGCTCACAGGTCGCCGGGCCGGTCGTCAATCAGATCATCCACGTCATGCAACGGGAGGGCTACCTGAATTGATCCCGATGCCCGCCCGCCTAAGCCAGTTGTTCCGCCTGCATCCGGGCTGGATCGCCTTCTTCGCCGCACTCGCGCTGTCCCTCATCGGCGTCGCGGCGATCGGCACCGTCGCGCCGGCAGAGGCGACAAAGATGGCACGATTCTGGCTGCCCATCGCGCTCGCCGTCATGGCGGTCTGCGTCATCCCCCGGCCACGCTGGATCGGCTACGCCGCATACCCACTGTTCGTCGCCGTCCTCATCGTCCTGATACTCATGGCCCTGCCGTTCATGCCGCGTTCCCTCGTCCCCGTGCGCAACGGCGCACGCGCCTGGATCAGCCTCGGCAGCATCACCCTCCAGCCCTCCGAACTCATCAAGGTCCTCTTCGTTCTGTCCATGGCCTGGTACCTCCGATACCGCAGCAGCTACCGCACGCTCCGCGGCCTGCTCGTCCCGTTCTTCATCATGTTCATCCCGGTCGCCCTGATCCTCAAGCAACCGGACCTGGGCACCGCGCTGCTCTTCGCACCGACGTTGTTCGTCATGCTCGTCGCCGCCGGTGCGAAACTCCGCCACCTGGGCATGCTATTAGGGATGGTTGCGCTGGCGGTCGGCGTCAACGTCGCCATCGCGCTGTGGGCCCCGGACTCCATGCAGGTCCTGCGCCCGCACCAGCGCGCAAGAATCGTCTCCATGGTCAGCCTCGCGCAGGGCGACACACGCTTCATCAAGTCCTCCGCATACCAGCAGGACAAGGCCATGACCCTCGTCAGCGCGGGCGGCCTCACGGGCTACGGCTCCGAACGCTCCGCCACCATCATCAAGTTCAATAAGGTCCCCCACGTCCACAACGACATGATCTTCGCCGTCATCGCCAACCGCTGGGGGGTCCTGGGCGTATTCGGCGTGCTTGCCCTCTACATCACACTGACCACCAGCCTGCTCATGACCGCCGGCCGCAGCAAAGACCCACTCGCCCAGCTCGCCTGCGTCGGCTTCGCCGGCATGATCTTCACCCAGGTCGTCATCAACGTCGGCATGAACCTCGGCCTGCTCCCCATCACCGGCATCACACTCCCCTTCATCTCCTACGGCGGATCAAGCCTCCTCTCCACCTTCATCATGATCGGCCTCGCCCTAAACTTCGCCTCCCGAAGACCCGCCATGCTCGCAAGGCCCAGCTTCGAGTTCGACAACCCGGATGCGATATTTCAGTAGGGCTGTGCCTGGCGCATAACGCATGGGTTATGATGTATAAAGCGAAAAGGTAATTTAGGATGATTTCATCCATTCGTAAGCGTACATTTCTAATCATTGCGACAACGTCTGCAATCATCGTGCTTAGTTTGTTTTCGATGTACCAAATCGGCAACAAACAATCTGTAACTGCCCTGCCCTCCACAGAAGTGTGGTCATCTCCCGAAGAATTTTCGCAGCTCTGGCGCAAGGCAACAGTAGCTGAGCGTAGAAGTTATTTTGATGGGTTGTTTGGAATCAAAGATGTATTATCTAAGATATTAAGTGATTCAGAGTATTCGTATAATCCAGATTTGCAAAACTCTCTGCTGAACGGAATGAGTAAAGAGGAGGTCGTCAATTTTCTCGGCACTCCCGATTCTAATACTGATCAGCGGCTAGCATATGAAATAAGTGTGATTAAAGAATTAGAAGGGATTGACAAGGCTGCCGTTTGGCTGGGCCTTCATCCTGGACATGATCCGAGTTATATGAAGTTATATTTTGATGAAAATGGCATCTTGAATCATGTTTCGATTCCTCGTTAGCGAGTAGGATGGATGGAGCGGAACGATCCCATGCCATGGGATACGCACCGCCCTCACGGGGTGGGTTGCGCTCCCCTTAACCAACCCTGTGACAAGAATGAAGCCTTTCTCTGCGCGGGTCTCCCCAACCCCGAGCCGAGCAAACGGGAACACGAATCAACACTCATTCCCACTAATCCAAAAT
>CBDUNP010000154.1:0-7120 GCA_965368605.1 uncultured bacterium
AAGCGTTCGTGGGCGCTGTCCAGAAGCACCTGCACGACTTTACGGTCCTCGGGGGTCCAGGCGCGGGTGATGTCGTTGGCGCGGTCTTTGTTAGGCGACTCGGTGGCGACCATGGTGATCGGGGCGACGCCGACTTTTTCCAATAGGCCCTCGACGGTGAAGAGCTGGCCCATGACGCCGATGCTGCCGGTGACACAGGTTGTCTCGGCGTAGATCTCGTCGGCCATGGCGGAGACGTAGTAGCCACCGCTGGCGGCGTAGGAGCCGTAGCTGGCGACGAGCTTCACGTCGGGGTGGGACTTCCGGTATTCGGTGATGTAGTGCCAGATGCGGTCAGATGCGCCGACCGCGCCGCCGCCGGAGTCGACCCGCAGGACGATCGCGGCGGGCGGGTTCTCGTCAAGTGCCTTGATCGCCTGGCGGACGTAGACCGCGGTCTCGTCGTTGATGACGCCGGTGATGGGCAGGATGACGACGCGCTTGTCGCTGGAGCCCTCCTGGAAGGTCTGCTCAACGATTGGGCCGAGCGACACCTGCTGGGAGAAGATGATGACGAAGTAGATGTTCATGAAGATCGAGGAGATGAACACCGTGGCCAGGATGGAGGTCAGGACTTTGCTGACGACGCTGGCGGCTGCTTTGGGCGGAGGGCTGTAGTAGGGCTGGGGGTAGCCGCCGGCATGGGCCGGTGGAGGCGGCGGGGGCGGCGTAGAGAAAGAGGGATCAATCGGTGGACGGCCCGGGGATTGGGGGCTCTGGGGCGTATCAGGCTGATCCGACATATGAAAACCTCGTTTCTGTGTTCGTCTCGTGCGGGGCAGGCGCGTACACATAAAGCCTAGCCCCCTTGGTGGATCGGTCAACCGGGGCAATCGTCTGCATAATCCCGGGTTAGGTGAACTTATGCAGGGCCATAGGCTTACATGCCGTGGAGGTCTAAGCGCCGGGGGGCTATGATGGCGGGTTATGAGTAAGCATCTTCATATTGACCCCTTCAGCGGGATCGCTGGCGACATGTTCCTGGGGGCGGCGATCGACCTGGGGGCTCCCTTGGACGGGATTCTCAAGGCGTTGGAGCCGCTGAAGGTCCGTGAGCCTTATCGTGTGACGACCGAACGGGTCCAGCGTCACGGGATCGGGGCGGTTGACTTGAAAGTCCATGCGGGAGCCCATGAACACAGCCATGACCACGGGCATCATCACGACCATGAGGATGGCCATGCCCACACCCATAGTCACGCCCATAGTCACGGACACGGGCACACGCACGGCCACGACGATACACACAGCCACGATCACGAACACGGCGGACACCACCACCATCATCACCACACACACTACAACGACATCATGCAGATGATCGATGAGTTGCAGACGACCGATCGGGCGAAGGAGCGGGCGCGGAAGGTGACGACGGCGCTGGCCGAAGCGGAGGCGAAGGTCCACAGCATGCCGATTGATAAGGTCCACTTCCACGAGGTCGGCGCGATCGACTCGATCGTGGATATGCTCGGGTCGGCGGTGGCGCTGGAGCTGCTGGGGGTGGACACGCTGTCCTGCGGGGCGTTGCCGATCTCACACGGGTTTGTGAAGTGCGACCACGGGATGATGCCCGTGCCCGCCCCGGCGACGGCGTACCTGATGCGCGGGGTGGCGACCGTGGGGGTGGACCGCAAGGGTGAGCTGGTGACGCCGACCGGCGCGGCGATCGTGGCGGCGTTGTGCGAGTCTTTCGGCGAGCCGCCGGCGATGACGCTGCGTGGCGTCGGGTACGGCGCGGGCGACCGGCAAAACCCGGACATCCCGAACCTGCTGCGCCTGATGCTCGGTGACATCGAACCCCCCGGAAGGCAGACCCCCGGAAAATAACCACGGAAACCAGGCACCCGGAAATGTAGACGTGTCGGATACGGCACATTAACCCACAGGCCACCGCACATACTTGTGCTTGTGAAAGATCAGGAGCTTGCCCGGATTTGAAGATCGGCCACGTCATACTGGTGCTGTCCGGGCTGGTGATCCTTGGCGCGAGCCTGACTTTTGTCATCGGTCGATCTGACGCACCCACGAGGATGACCAACACAGATGCGCTGGCAGAGCAGGTGTTTGATGCGTCTTTGCCGGTGCTGGCGACGCCGCCGAGTCGGCCGGACGATCGTGCGGAGGTGTATTACGAGCGCGTGATCGAGTTGATCCAGGCCAACCGTGACGCGTTACCCAAAACAAAGAAGCACGACGAGTTGGTCGACCAGGTCTGCGAGCAGCTGGTGCTGGCCGCGGAGGCCGGGCGGGTCGCGGGCGGTTTTCTGGATGGGCATATCGCGGTGCAGATCGGCGCGTTGCCGGATTACGACGATGCTTTGGAAGAGGTGCTGACGCTGGCGATCTATCGGTCAGCGGATTTATACAGACAAGGCGAGACGGATCAGGCACGGGCGTTGGCGCTGTCGGTGTGGGTGATGGGGCGGCGGATGTTTGAGCACAATGTCCGGCTGTACCATCGCAACACGGGTCTGGACATGATGGAGTCGGCGGGATCGATCCTGTATGACATGGCGGAGAGCGATCCCGGGCTGGACGCGGAAGGTATCCGCGCCTGGTCGGACGCGATCGACGGCATCCGCAGGCACTGGCAGCCCAAGCTTCAGATCATCCTGGGGACGGACCCGGCGATCGGGGACCTTGTGAATATCGCGAGCCACGACGGGGACCGGATGTTCCGCATCGAGACGACGCTTCGGCTTGGGATTTATAAGCACGGGTCGATCGGCCGGGGGAACAAGCGGGCGGTTGAACGTGCGATTCAAGACGCGATGGAACAGACGGACGACCCGGTGCTGGCCGAAGCGGCGCGGGCCGCGGACGCGATGACGCTGAAGGAGAGACGCCGGGTCTACTGACCGGCGGATGTCTATGCACTTACTGGTCATCGCCATGATGCTGGGGCTGTTCGTTCACGACCAGGCGGTTTCGCTGGTTCGCCCGGGGCTGTCCTGGCCGGTGGTGTTGGCGGGGGTGATGGGGCCGAAGCTGCTGATTGCGCTGATGTATGCGTTTGCCTGTCGATGGACGTTTGTACGGCTGAAGTCGGACGCGGTGGCGGGCCATCTGCGCAGGCTTGAACGGATCGGCGGGGTGTTTCGTGTCTCGGTCATGGGGCTCTTCCTGCTGGATCTGCATCTGGGGTTGCTGGTCAAGCTGCGCCTACTGGTTGAGGGGCACATGGGGATACAGCACCTGCTGCTGATTGATGAGTTGGCGGTGCTGCTGCCGACGCTGGCGTTGCTGGGATTTCGGTGGTGGGCGTATTACCCGATCGACCGTCGGCTCAAGGACGCGCGGCTGATGGGGCAGATCGACCGGGGGCTGGCGGTGTATCAGCCGTGGACGCGGTGGCAGTTTGTCGCGGCACAGTTCCGGTATCAGGTGGCGCTGATCCTGGTCCCTTTGGTTTGCATCTTTGCGTGGCGGGAAGTGGTGAATCTGGGGGTGCTGCGTGGTTGGTTCGGCCTGACATCGTCGGCCGGGGCGTGGGTCACGCTCGGGGGGAGCCTGCTTGTGTTTGTGTTCACGCCGCTGCTGATCCGGCTGATCTGGCAGACGGTGCCGATGCCAGCCGGGGAGATACGCGAGCATCTGCTAAAGATGTGCCGGACGCATCGGGTGCGTGTCAATGAACTGCTGCTGTGGAAGACCCACGGGGGGATGGTCAATGCGGCGGTGATGGGGCTGATCGCGCCGCTTCGGTTTATCCTGATTACCGATGCGCTGCTCCAGCAGATGCCCAAGCCACACGTCGAGGCGATCATGGCGCACGAACTGGCGCACGTGAAGAAGCGGCACATGGTCAGCCTGGTCGTCACGGCGGTCGCGTTGATGGGGGTGATCGAGACGGCGGCGGTGGTGGTGCTTGCGGATAACGGGGTCTGGCTGAATGACGCGGGGCAGGTGGTGACGGTGGCTGGGGAATCGGGCGGGCCGTTGGCGTCTTATGCGGTGCCGATGGGGGCGTCGATCATGGAGTCGCCGGAGGCGGTGGTGCTGGCCACATTGGCGGTGTCGGCGGCGCTGTGGGTGGTGGCGTTTGGGTGGGTGTCGCGTCGGGCGGAACGGCAGGCGGACAGCTTCGCGGTGGCGCACCTGACGCGGGAGCGTGGTGGAGAGGTCGTTGAGCCGGCGGATGCGAACACGATGATCGCTGCGTTACAGCAGGTCGCGGAATTGAATCACATCCAGGTCGACAAACACACCTGGCGTCACGGGTCGATCCAGTGGCGGCAGGACTATCTGAAAACGCTGGCGGGCTCGCCGATCAAGCGTCTGCCGATCGATCGGCAGATGCGGTGGGTGAACGTGGTGTCGGTGCTCGCGATTGTGGTTGTGGTGCTGGTGCAGACCTGGTTTGGGTGATTCGACACGCAAAAGATTGAAGCTGACTCGAAACGGCGGGCTTTTCTCTTATAATCGCAAGCAAACTGAACCACTTACATGGGACGGACCCTGATATGAAGTTCACCAAGATGCACGGCCTGGGCAATGACTACGTCTATGTCAATGGCTTTGACCCCAGCCAGATCCCCCCGATGGTGCTTGATGATCCCGGCGAGATCGCTCGGCGGATATCTGATCGGCACCTGGGCGTCGGGGGCGACGGGTTGATCCTGCTGCTGCCGGCCGAGGACGGGGTCGATGCGGACTGCCGGATGCGGATGTTCAATATCGACGGGTCCGAGGGGGAGATGTGCGGCAACGGCATCCGCTGCGTCTGCAAGCTGGCGCACGACAGCGGCGCGGTGACGGCCCACCCGATGAAGATCCAGACGGGCAACGGCGTGTTGACGCTGGCGTACACGCTGGATGAGCATGGAAAGGTCGAATGCGTGACGGTGGACATGGGGGAACCGAAGCTTGACCCGTTACAGGTGCCGGTGGATGTCACTCGTATGACGCAGACGGATCAGCCGCAGACGTTTGGATTCAAGATCGACGATCCTGCAGCGACATTCACCGGGACGTTCTGCTCGACGGGGAATCCTCACGTGACGATTTATGTGGACGATCTGGACGTGGTCGCGTTGGAGACCGTCGGGCCGTTGCTGGAAAACCACCGGGCGTTTCCCAGCCGGATGAATGTTCACTTTGTGCAGGTGCTGTCACGGGACGAGGTGAAGGTGCGTCACTGGGAGCGTGGCAGCGGGGTCACGATGGCCTGCGGGACCGGGGCGAGCGCGGTGTGTGTGGCGGGTGTGCTGACCGGGGTCGGTGAGCGGACGATCACAGCCCATCTGCCCGGCGGGCCTTTAGTGCTGGAATGGAAAGAGGTGGACAACCACGTCTACATGACCGGGCCTGCGACGACGGTGTTTACGGGGGAGTGGGTGGGATAGACGCCTGCCTTTACCGTTCCGGTCCTGTGGAGTCGGCACTGGTATCCCGTAATTCCAATTCGATAAGTACACCGTCGGCGGGCTTGGTGGAGACACCTACTTTCGCTGGGTTTTCTGGGTGGACGGCTTTAAATTGGAACAATTTTACAAAAGCACCTACCACAAGGGCGACCTCTAGCTGCCCCAGGTCTTTACCTGGACAGAATCTGGGACCGTGGCCGAAGCCGAAGTGCATAAGGTCCTTGTCTGCGTTCTCATTCGCCGCCAGATGTGCCCAACGTTCGGGGGAATAGGTCCGGGCTGGGTAACCCGTGACTTTCTGGCCCCATATCTCTTCGTTGCGGTTGGCGTGCCAGACATCCAGCAGCACGTGCGTCCCTTGCGGGATCATAAGTGTGTTACCTGAGCTGGTTTTGACCCATGTATCAGTGGTCGCATGGCGAGGCATGAAGTATAGCGCGGGTGTCAGCCTAAGTGTCTCGTCGAGCGCCTGGCGGAAATAAACCGCCTCTGCGAGGTTGTCTGTGGTATAGGTCTGCATGAGTTTGACCTCGTTGTAGACCTTAGCTTGGGCATCGGGGTTCCGTGCCAGATGAGCGATCGTCCACGCGGCGTAGGACGAGGTTGCCTCCAGGGCGCCGGCCAGGAAGACTCTGATATTACTGCGCAGCCGTTCATTGGGGGCGTCCGACTTGAAATGACCCCAGAGGCCGAGACCCGCCGGACGTGTCTCAAGCACCGCGTCAACCAGTTCTTCAAACACGGCCTTGGCGTGCTTGGCACGCCTGATGCCAGCGGTCAGCCCGGGAAGCAACCTCAAAGGTATCCCGAGTTTATTGATCACCGTATCGCGAACGATGTAATCGATGACGTACTCCAGCGCAGGAACATAATGGTCACGGATCTTCTCGTAGGAGAGGTTGGTCCCAAAAAACGTATTGACCAGCAATTCGAGCATTACGGTCTTGATATCGGGTTCCAGCCTGACACGTAGCGGCGAACCTTCGTGCCGGAGCCTTTCTTGCATCGCGTCCAGGCGTTTGTGGACGGTCTCCCTGAAGGTGCTTTCAAAAGCGTGCAATTGCTCGGGCTGAAATAGCGACGATCGATTAAAAGACGGCATCGCCAGTTTCTTCTGGCGCTTCCACAACGGGCCATTGGCGTAGAGCAGGGTATCCCTGCCAGTGGCTCTAGCTATGCCGCGGGAAGGCAACGTATCACGATCGAACTGGCCTGTATCAGCGCCCGTTTTCTGAGCGACGGCCCGTATCACGCCGGGGTCGCGCGTAACTAATACCGGCATTAATCCGGGGACATCCAGGTAGCAACTATGTCTCGCGGGGCCCCGCTGCTGATCTGCGTTCCAGAAATAGGTCTCAAGAATACTTAGCGGGTCCTGGTAGTTCCACGGATGCGGAAATGGTAAGGACGGGCGTCCTGATCCCGGTGCCAGTAGAGGGACACGCGCCGGCTGGATGTCACCGGCAAAAGGGCTTTGGCGCATCAGTTGACGGGGCAATCGCTGTATCCGGAGAAACCATGGACATGAACCTCGTAGCCAAGCTAGACCTCTGGTGGACATACATAGGCCCCATATGTATCAGTTGGTGGCTACGCTCATGGCGTACGACGATACACGGATGTTAGTCGACCTGCCGCGTGTTATATGCCAAGCAATCGTTCGACGAAGTTGATGTCGACGTCGGAGCGGATGAAGTTGCCGTTGCGTGCCA
>CBDUNP010000155.1:0-7114 GCA_965368605.1 uncultured bacterium
TTTTTCCTTAAGCTCACGGTCGATGTCGAACATCTCGGCCATGATCTTGGCGGCCCTGGGCTCGACGTAGCCGGAGTAGAAGTTGACCATGACGACCCCGCCGTTGTCGCGGACAGATTCAAGCACGTCGTCGGGGACGTTGCGGTCGTGCTCGGCGATGGTGTACGCCCCGGAGTGCGACGCGATCACCGGGGCCTTGGTCACACGCATGACGTGCCGCATGGCGTCGGCGGAGATGTGAGAGATATCGACGAGCATGCCGAGTCTATTCATCTCCAGGACGACTTCTTCGCCAAACGGTGAGAGCCCGCCGGTGATCGGGTCGTCGGTCGCGGAGTCGCACCAGCTCAGGCTGTCTGCGTGGGTCAGGGTCATGTAGCGCACGCCCAGTGCGTAAAGCATCCGCAGCGTCGCGAGCGATTCCTCGATCCCGTGCCCGCCTTCCAGGCCGATCATCGACGCGATCTTGCCGTCGGCGTGGATGCGTTCGACGTCGTCGGCGGTCAGCGCCAGCTCGAACGTGTCGGGGTAGCGATCGATCATCCGATGGATCAGGTCGACCTGTTCGAGTGAGTAGCGTGCGCCGCCGCCGTCCTTAATCGTGGAGGGTGGAACGTAGGCCGACCAGAACTGCGCACCCAGCCCGCCTTGGCGCAGGCGAGGGATGTCGGTGTGGACGTCGGGTTGTGATTCGGCGATGTCGTAGCCGTCGAAGGACGAGTTGGCGTTCTTGCGGATCTGGTAGGGCAGGTCGTTGTGGCCGTCGATCACGATGCAGGTCTTGTGTACGGCCCAGCCCTCGTCGGTCATCACGACGTCAGGCCGATCGGCGGTTGGCTGTGTTGTTTGGCCGTCGGCTTCGACCGCGAGGCACAGGGAATAAACAAACGCTCCGCAAACGGCAAACTGAATCAGTGTATCCAATGATCGGCTCCTTTACCCGGTTGTTCTTCACACCAGGCCCGCCCATAAAGGCCCCCGGAACAGCCGGTGATTGTCCACGATCCCTGTCCACGATAACGCCATATCCTAACGTCGATCGCGTCGGCCTGTCCTGTGAATAAAAAAGGAGGCGTGACTTGTATGTGCCACGCCTCCGGTCGGGTTTCGATGGGTCTCGGGTCAGCGTCGGCGTCTTATCAGTGCCGCGGCCCCGAGGGTAAGCAGCGCACCCGTCGCGGGCTCGGGCACGGCCGCGCCGCCCGGGGGCAGTGGGGCACCGTTGTTCCAGTTTGCCAGGATGATGTTCAGGTCGGCGATGCCGACGAAGCCGTCTGCGTTCACGTCGGCGGTCGGGTTGCCGGGGGGGATGACCTGATTCCAGTTGGTGAGGATGATGTTCAGGTCGTTGATGCCGACGAACCCGTCGCCGTCCAGGTCGCCGCGCAGGAAGAGGTCCAGTGCGTCCAGCTCGTCGCCGTAGTTGGAGACCTGCACGGTCCCGCTTCGGACGGTCGCAAGCCCGAGCGCCTCGGCGGCGATATACAGGCTCGGGGTGCCGATGCCGCCGGGGATGGGGACGCTTAGGACATCACCTTCCTCGATGGCCACACCAAACATGCTGTCTGCTTTGCCGATGACGTTAGAGCCTCTGCGGACGGAGAAGAGGACGCGATCGACCGCGGGGTCATAGATCCCGTCGCCGTTGTCCTGGAGGATAAGTGCATCCAGGTCGTCGGTGTCGAAACCGTTGAGGTCGAGCCCCAGCATGGGGGCTTGAATATAGACCGTGGGGACACCCCCCGCACGAGACATGAGGACGTCGGCGCCGGAGAACCCGTTGGCTGGTGCGGTCCCGCCGTTCAGGGGTGGACCGTCCAGCGGATCGATAAAGCCGGCGTCCAGCGAGAAGAAGATCGGGCCTAAGACGTCCGGCTGAGTGCTGTTGATATCCAGCGCGTCGAGGTTGTCCCCGAAACAACCGAACAGGCACCCCGGCGCCATGGGTTCGAGCAGGCCTAGCCCGGGTTGACCTGAAGGGCCTAAGCCGTCGCCGTCAAGGAAGGTCCGGTTGTTGGGGCCGGTGCCCGGGATCGGGGGCGGTGTGCGGTTGACCACGCCGTTGTAAACAAAGACGTCGGCGGCGGCTTCATTGAGTCCCGCGAGCGGGCCTTCGCTGCGCATGTTAGGCGCCAGCGGTGGGGCCAAAGGATCGCCGCCGGCCCACTCATCGACGGAGAACATCAGCTGGACGCCGTAGTCGTGGCCGTAGGAGAGCGCGTCTAATTCCATTGCGGGCAGGCCAAAGATCGGTGGGAAAAAGCCAAGCCCTCCGGGCGCAAAGCCGCCAGCCCCGGGTAACCCTCCGACCATGAGCCCGGGAGGCGGCAACGGTCCGGGAGCGGGGGGGTTGGGTCCTAATGGGCCGATGGTTGCGGGGGTCAGGATCGAGCCCTCGTCGATCTGGATGCCGAAGTACGGGTCGAGAACTCCGGTG
This sequence comes from uncultured bacterium, assembly GCA_965368605.1. Taxonomy (GTDB): domain Bacteria; phylum Planctomycetota; class Phycisphaerae; order Phycisphaerales; family Phycisphaeraceae; genus JAJRRS01. Next base: position 2,438 of record CBDUNP010000155.1, read on the forward strand.
TTCGGGCCGGGCGTGTTGCCGTTGTACCGGCTCTGCATGTCGATCGAGAATGTCGGCCAGACCTGGCCTTGCAGACTTGGGGCAAACGCCATCGACGTGACGGCGCAACTCAACAGACATTTCTTACGGATGACAGACTTCAACATGATATAGCCTCCAACCCCGGTGGTTGCGATGACATGATGTTTGAAAGACGTGTGATCACCCCTGACCCCACCCCCGATTGCCGACCCAACAGATACAGACTGTATAGATAAGATGCGACTTCCATTATCCAACCGCGTGGCCGGGATGCAACCTTTTTTATGTGGCGGTGGTGCAAAAACGCAAGATAATAACCGGTGCCGGTCACTTTAAAGCGGCCGGCACCGGCAGTAGAAAGCAGGCTTATTAATCGGGGCACGCCCGGGTGTCAGGATCCTGAAAGGATCAATCCTTGAGGATGTCGCCGTACTCTTTCTTGAGCTTCTTGACCTTGGGGATGGCGACGGCGCGGACGTAGGGCTGGTTGGGGTTCAGCCGGACGAAGTCCTGGTGGTCCTGCTCGGCGGTGTAGAAACCGTTCAACGGCTCAAGCGCGGTCGCGATGGGCTTGTCGAACTTGCCGCTCTCGTTCAGCATCTTGATGTAAGACGCTGCGGCCTGCTTCTGTTCGTCGTTGGCGTAAAAGACGGCGGAGCGGTACTGCGTGCCGACGTCGTTGCCCTGGCGGTTCAATTGCGTCGGGTCGTGGGCGACGTGGAAGAACAGCTCGAAGAGTTTGTCCAGGCTGACCCGGTTCGGATCGTAGGTGATCTGGATGACTTCGGCGTGCTTTGTTTGGCCGGCGCTGACTTCGTGATAGTTCGCGGAATCTTCGACACCACCGGCGTAACCACTGACAACGTCGATAACGCCACCGACCGGCTCGAAGACGGCCTCGGTGCACCAGAAGCAGCCGCCTGCCAGCACGATCGTTTCCAGTTCGCTGGACGGGTCGGCGAGCTCGGCGAGCTTGTCGCTGTCGGTGAAGACCAGGGATTCACTGTTCAGGCAGTGGCGCATGCCGGTCGGGGCCGGGCCGTCGTTGAAGACGTGCCCCAGGTGGCTGTCGCAGCGGGCGCACTCGATCTCCGTGCGCGTCATGCCCAGGCTGTTATCGGGGCGCTCGGCGACGTTGCCCGGGGCGATCGGCTGGAAGAAGCTGGGCCAGCCCGTGCCGGAGTTGAACTTGGTGTCCGAGGTGTACAACGGCAGGCCGCAGGCGGCGCAGGCGTAGACGCCTTCTTTCTTGTTATCCAGCAGTGTCCCGCAGAACGCGCGTTCGGTGCCTTCCTTGCGCAGGATCTTGAACTGCTCCGGGGTGAGGATCTCTTTCCATTCGTCATCGGTCTTGACGACTTTGCGGGACTTGACCGGGCCGACCAGCTCGCCTTGTTTGTTAAAGACGTGGACCTGGACGGGGCCGGGTTGGGTATTGCCGGACATGCTGGACTCCTCTGCGAAAGCGGTGTACGAATCAAACCATCCCTGTCGAAGCCCCGTCTGTGCGAGGAAGACGACCAACGCGAGCCCGGCGAGCACGGTGAGAATGCGTGTGGTATTCATGGTAACCATACAACCCCTGGATTCAGCGGGTTATTCCCGATAGGTGTTCTACGGGTGATGTACGAAGAGCTAATCTATAGCGCCGCACGGCCTTGGAGTCAAGGGTAAACCGCCTGAAGCTCGGCGTCCGGGTAGTAGTGCAGGCAGATCGCGTCCACGTCGTGCCCGGTGAGCCCCATTCCCAACGCCCCGATCTGGCAGAGCCCGGCCCCGTGGCCCCAGCCGGCACCGCGGAGCCTGATCGTTTCGATTGAGCCCTCGGTGCCACGCTCGATCGTCAGGGCGAACGCGCTGCTGTAGAGGAACCCGCGGTGCATGACTTCTCGGATGCGGTATTCGCTAGTCAGGACGTGGGTTGTTTCCTTGCCGGTGTCGTCGGCCCACTTCAGTTCGAGGCGGCTGGCCCGCCCGCTGACGCCCCGCGCGGTGACGCGCACGTCCTGAAGTTGCTTGAGTTGCTTCGCTTCGGGGAGCTTGTCTTTCAATACGCCTTCGAGTTCGGTGCGGGTGTAGTTCACGTTCCAGCGGAAATAGTCGTCGACTTCATCGACCCGGCCGAGGTACTTACTGATCGTGTCCACGGGGACGACGTGCGTGCTGCAGAACGCCTTGGTCTTGCTTAGCCAATCGCCATTTAGAAACTCGTCGAGGTTGTCTTCGGTGACGGGCATGAAGCTGTGGACGGGGTCGTCTTTGGGGGCGTCGATGATGGCGCTGATCCCGGGCTTAGGGTCGCCCCAGACGTGCTCGGCCAGCTCGGAGAGGCCGCCGCAGCTCTTGGCGTAGTTGGCGTCGAGGACTTTGTTGTTCGGGTCGATCAGGACCAGCCCGCGCGTGCCGGCGACGGCGTCGATGGCCGACCGGCTCATGTCGCCGGTGCCCTGGTAGCGTTGGCAGCAGTCGTCGTTGCAGCGGTCAAAGGGTTCGTCTTTGTGCTTGGGTTCGGTCATGGCCAGCAGCCAGGACCGGGCGACGACACACTGGGCCTTGAGGAACTCGACGGGGCAGGCGCTGCCCATCTCGGCGGTGATGACGCCCACGAGGTAGTCTTCGAGCTGGATGTCGTTGACCATGACGATCCCGCCGGGGGTGTTGACGAACTCCAGAGAGCCTTGCAGGGTCTGGTCGGCGTTCTTCTGCCAGTGGAAGCCACGGCCGGCGACGATGTCGCGCACGAGAATGCCCGCGCCCGGGGCGGGGTCGACTTTGTCCAGTGGGTCGATGCGCAGCTTGGTGGCCGGCCCGATCGTGTCGTCGCCGTGTTTGAGTAGCAAACCTTCATCGGTGCGTTCGATGGTAAGTTCGGTGTTGGTTGGAAGGTTCGTCGCTGCAATTCCTTCGCCGGTGACGGCACATGCACCGCTTTGCAGCACGGCCTGGATCGCCTGGGTCTGGTCACACTCCAGGATGACGCCGATGCGGACGCTGGGCTCGGCCCGTGAGGCGGGGGTCCAGTAGTGGATGTCGATCGGTTCTTCGGTGATGTTCAAGGGACGCCTCGGGTTGGGTTGGTTGATTCACTTCCGGGCATGATTATCCCGCCCACAAGCAGTGTGTCAAAGCATTTAGGAGTCTGTCGCATAATTCATGGGCTGGGCCTCGGCCTGATGTGTCCTTCTATTATTCATATCGAATTAATACTTCTTCCCATTGTTTTCCGATATAATCCGGGTCTTGTTGTCCGGGTATTTCTGTGGCCGGGCAAGGGATGGATCGCTGCATCTTAACGCGAAGAAGTTACACCTTTTCCGGGTCATGATCTGTGTCTGTGCGCTTGTTCTGGGGGGCAACGGCGACGCGACGGCCGGGATCGACCCCACGTCTGTGGTGGTGTTGTTTAATGAGAGCAGCCCAGAGAGTATCCAGATCGCTAACTACTACGCCAAGGTCCACCCGGACGTGCGCCTGGTGGGCTTGAGCCAGGTCAGCACCGCGGAGGAGGTCACGCAGGATCACTATCTCGATGTCATGCGCCCGCAGATACTTGCCGGGATCGACGACGGCACGGAGTTGATCGTCACGACCAAGGGGCTGCCGCTTAGGATCCGTAACGACACGCCGAACCCCGGGACCTACCCGGGCTGGCGGGGGGCGAAGTTTGGGATGTCGATCCCGCATGACTGGTGGAAGCCATACTCAAGCCTGGAGAGCGAGCTGACACGCATCGACATGATCGACTCGGCCGAGATGATGGGGGATCAATCTTTCCTGTTATCCGGTTCCTTGTTTTCGTTTGAAACCCAGCACCACGCGGCGAATCCTTATTACGATCGGGGTGTTGGCTTCGACCGTGCCGACCCTGCGAACGAGGGGATCCGGCTGACCGCCCGGCTTGACGGGTTTCGGGTTGCCGATGTCATCGCCGGCATCGACCGGGCGCAACGTGCGACCTTCACGCCCGGGCCTCAGTACGTCGTGGTGGATGACGACCCCGATGCACCCGGGGCCTACGCTGACCTGATGCCCGAGCTTGTAAATAACGTTCTGGTCCCTGCCGGTCAGGCCTATGTCTTTGATGCCGGCACCGACGACATCACCACCGCGCCCGGCCAAGTGGTCGGGTACGTCGGCCACGGCTCACAGGCCGGCTTCGCGGATTACATCGACCGGTTGGCGTTTGACCTGGCACCCGGCGCGTTGATGCACACCTGGGAGAGCTTCAACGCCTGGAGTTTTCAGCAAGGCAACAACCGCTACGGTCAGGGCCTGGTGGGTGAATGGCTCGCCAAAGGCGGGACCGCAGCGCTGGGGCATGTCCACGAACCCAAAGCTGCGCGGACCACCGTTGCCAATGAAGACATCCTGTTCGACATGTTGCTGCAGGGCTACACCCTGGCCGAGGCCGCCTGGACCTCAACCGCCCAGCTTTCCTATGTCAACACGGTCGTCGGTGACCCGTTAATGACGTTCCGCCCCTGGGTGCCCGGGGACACCAACCTGGACGGCGTGCTGAACGTGATTGACCTGAATACGGTCCTGTCCTACTGGAATCAGAACTCGGAGCCTTATAACACCATGGAAGGGGAGTTGACCGGTGACGGCTTTGTGGGGGTGGACGACCTGCTCCTGCTTTTATCCCGGTGGCAGGCC
>CBDUNP010000156.1:0-7082 GCA_965368605.1 uncultured bacterium
AGGCAGAGCGATGCCAGCACCGCCCATATGCCTACACTGCCCCGGCTGTTTGATCGTTGGGGTTCGCAACCAAGCAATCGCCGTATCCGGCTGGACAGGTCGCCGCCTTGCGATGCCAGCGCCATCCGGCCGGGGCCCGCCGGGGCGGACTCGGCGATGTGCAGCAGGGCGCGGGCGTACTCAACACGGTCGCCGGTCACACGGACCGCCAGATCGTCGCAGCAGCGCTCGCGCTCCTGACGGATGACGCTTCCCAGCCACCAGACGGCGGGGTGGTAAAACAGCAGCGTCTCGATCAGGCACTGCAACAGGTTCGCGAGGTAGTCGTGACGCATGACGTGTGCCAGTTCGTGCGCGAGGATGGATTGGAGTTGCTGCGGGGTCAGTCCGGCAAGGCTGGAGGTGGGCAGCAGCAGGACCGGGCGGAGCCAGCCGACGATCATCGGCGTCACCGCGAGGCCGGATTCCAGGACGCGGACCGCACGGCTGATCCTCATTGTCCGACACAGTGTCGATACCGATTCAAGCACGGCCGACGGCGCGGGTGTGACGAGGTGATGACGCAGGCGGCGGGCGGTCATCCAGCCGGCAAAAAGTCGGCATGAAACGCACAGCAGCCCGACCCACCAGGCGAGCACGATCCAGGGCAGGCACGGATCGATCGTTGCCATCAGGCGCGGGGCCGCAGTGCTTGCGACGGATTCGACGGGGTTGAGAAGCGGGGGGGCAACGGTGTCGGGCAGGAGTGGTGTGGATGTTTGTGCTTCCGGGATAAGTATGGAAGTACTGTGGATCGGTAGGCCTTCGTAGGTGCGCAGATAATACACACATGTAAGTGTGGTCACTGCGGCCAAAGACAGTAATCCTGCGCATGCCAACAGGTATCTTAGTTGACTGACGCTGCCGGGTTTGCCCGGAAAGGCTCGGAGTAACAAAGCGATCAACAGGGCGATCAGCGTGCCCTGCCAGAGTGAATGAAGCAGTGCCCAGCCGAGGCTGTGGATCAGGGGGCTTGCGTATAGCGAAGTGAGTGATTCCATTATTTGGCCCCTTCCATGTCGTCCAGGAGTTTTCGGATGTCTGCCAATTCCTCGGCACTGGGCCTGCGGGCGCCCAGGGCTTCGATCACAAGCGTCTTGGATGAACCGCTGAAGGCGGCGTCGATCAGATTGCGTGCCAGGCGACGCTGAGTCCTGGATCGTGCAACAGCGGGGCGGTAGACGTGCGAGCGTGCCGCTTCGTCACGCAGGAGCAGGCCCTTGTCGAGCATGATCTGCATGAGTTTCAAGACGGTGGTGTAGCCGACGTCACGTTGCTTGACGATCGCGGTGTGGACCTGCCGCACGGTGGCCGGGCCAAGTTCCCACAACACGGAGAGGATCTGCAACTCGCTTTCGGTCGGCACCGGGTCTTTGGGGGCCATGGATGTGTCTCCTGATCGCGTTACAGGGACAATATACGAAGTATTTCGTATTGTCAACGAATAGTTTCGTACTTAATCAAAAAACATAACCGACCCGCCCACCAGCGATCTAAACCCGGGGCGCGCCCGGATAGCTGGAGGCCGCTAAGGCGCGCTATCAACTCGTCGGTTTTCGTCGCAGATAATGGCGGATGCAGGCACCAGCAATCGCGCGTTCGACACGTCGGGAGATCCAGAAAAGGATGGCGAACGATGAAAAGGCCAAGAGGCCGTAAACATACGGTATCACACGGGCCGTAGCCTGAGTCACCTCAAGGACGCCTAAAACAACCACGGCAGCAAAACCAATGACCGCCGCCAGATAGCCCACGACCAGCAGATGCATCGCTAAGGCCAGCCATACCCCAAGCATGCGGCCAAACACGCGGTAAGCCCGGTACATCAGGAACACCCAAAGAGCCAAGCCCACGAAGAATGTAATCAACACAGATAGTCCGTCTGAACTGCTCGCGGCTACGAAGGGGATCACGAAGAACCACCCAAACCAAACACAGGCCGCCGGCCATATCAGGGTGTTGAAGCCGGGAGCTTTGTACCAGGGCTTGTCCCACTGACGGGTCGCCAGTTCCGCGACATCGCTGCTGAGGCCGCACTCCGGACAACTGACGATCGGTCCGGGCAGGCCACGGAGGTTGTATTCGCAGTCCGGGCAGGCGATATCAATCACGATGGCTGTCGAGTCGGGCACCTGGCTAGATGCCTGCTGAGCGTTCGCGTTTTGATTCTTGTGAGCCATCAGGTCCCGTTATCATGCTGGAAGAGTCGATGAGGCATTGCCAGCACGGCGAAAGCAATCTAAGCCCGGCCCGGGGCCGAACTTAGGTTTTGGCGTGATATTGGCGAGTTATACATAACATATATTATCGGCGGATTTTGCGGGCTGGGCAGGGGGGCTGCGGCATGGATCATCAGGCCGGGATTATGCTTCGTTATTCGTGTCTCGTTCAGCTATCCATTCAAGGAATGCGGTGTCGCCGCCACCGGCTTCAACGACGCGGGTGCCGTTGAGCATGACGCCCGCCATGTGTTCGTTATCCCATAGGCATTTAAACTCGAGTCCGATGTATGGCAGGTTGTCTTTGGCAAACTTGTGAATGCAGACCGAACGCAGGCCGATCATGGAGCGGATATCGTCCACGGAATCAATGTCCGGCATATATTCGACTTTCTCCTCGTCGGTATATTCGTACTCGATCTGCAGGTCCGCATACGCCGCGTACAGGCCGTTGATCGCCGCTTCAACCACCTCGGCCCCATGCTCTAGGAACCAATTCGCCCGACCGAGTTCTGAATCGGTGAGCGGTGTCTTAGGTTCGTTTTGCGACTCAACGGTAAGCTCGATCTGGCTTTCTGACTGCAATGCATCGTGTTTTTCGGCATACGGACCGAAGCATGTCTTTGACCCAATCACACTCGAAAGTGAAACCGTGGTATTCCAGAAATAATCATCCCAGAGGAAGTCGTCTCTGGTGAGCATGAGTTATCCAATCTACTTATTAGCGACCTGTTCCGCCGTATCAACAGACATACTGTAGGGGATATATGTGGTAAATAAAAAGCCCGTGGCATGCACCACGGGCTTGAAATGAATATTGAATGTCGGTTTGTCGTCGATCAGCCGATCGCGGCCTGGGCGGCGGCGAGGCGGGCGATGGGGACGCGGAACGGGGAGCAGGAGACGTAGTCCAGGCCGACGTTGTGGCAGAAGACGACCGAGGCGGGATCGCCGCCGTGTTCGCCGCAGATGCCGCACTTCAGGCCGTTCTTGGCCCCCCTACCCTTGGCGACCGCCATCTCGACGAGCTGACCGACGCCGGTGGTATCCAGCGACTGGAACGGGTCTTTTTCGAGGATTTCCTGAGCGATGTAGTCGGGCAGGAAGGTATTCACGTCGTCACGGCTGTAGCCGAAGGTCAGCTGGGTGAGGTCGTTGGTGCCGAAGCTGAAGAAGTCGGCGCTCTGTGCGACCTCGTCGGCGGTCAGCGCGGCACGAGGGATCTCGATCATCGTGCCGATGGTGATATCCAGCTTGCCGGCGAACTTCTTCTTGGCCTTGACGTCTTTGATCGTCTGCTCGGCCTGCTCGCGGAGGAGGGACAGCTCCTTCTGCGTGCCGACCAGCGGGATCATGATCTCGGGGATCGCGTTGACCTTCTTCTTCTTACAGGCGATAGCGGCTTCGACGATCGCGGTCACCTGCATGCTGAGGATCTCGGGATACGTGATCGACAGACGGCAGCCGCGGTGGCCGAGCATCGGGTTGGACTCGTGCAGCGCGGCGACACGGGCCTTGACCACGGCGGGCTTGATGCCCAAGACCTTGGCCACTTCGCTGATGCCCTTGGCGTCGTGCGGGAGGAACTCGTGCAGCGGCGGGTCGAGCAGGCGGACGGTGACAGGCAGGCCCTTCATGGCGGTGAAGATGCCGGTGAAGTCCTTACGCTGATAAGGCAGCAGCTTCTTGAGCGCGTTTTCACGGTCGGATTTGGTCTCGGCGAGGATCATCTCTCGCATCGCGATGATGCGGTCGCCCTCGAAGAACATGTGCTCGGTACGTGTCAGGCCGATACCTTCGGCCCCGAACTCGCGGGCGCGTTTGGCGTCTGCGGGGGAATCGGCGTTGGTCCGGACCTTCAGCTTACGGTACTTGTCGGCCCACTTCATCACGGTGCCGAAGTCGCCTGAGAGCTTGGGCTGGATGGTGCCCATCTCGCCGGCGAAGACTTCGCCGGTGCTGCCGTCGATGGAGAGGACATCCTTACGGCCGTAGGTCTTGCCGCCGACTTTGATCTTGCCGGCCTTGGCGTCGATCTGAATCTCGCCAGCGCCGGCGACGCAGCACTTGCCCCAGCCGCGGGCAACAACGGCCGCGTGGCTGGTCATGCCACCGGTGGAGGTGAGGATGCCGTCGGCGCTGTGCATCCCGTCGACGTCTTCGGGGCTGGTTTCCTGACGGACCAACAGGACGCGCTCGCCCTGGTGGGTACGTTCGACAGCCTCTTCGGCGGTAAACGCGAGTTGGCCGAACGATGCACCGGGCGACGCGGGCAGGCCGACGGTCAGCGGGCTGGCCTTGGCTTTGGCTTTGGGGTCGAAGGACGGCAGCAGAAGCTGGGTCAGGTCATTGGCGGGGATACGCTTGATCGCGGTCTTCTCCGTGATCAGCTTTTCCTTGACCATATCGCAGGCGATCTTGACCGCGGCTGCGCCGGTACGCTTACCGGTACGCGTCTGCAGCATGAACAGCTTGCCCTTCTCGAAGGTGAACTCGATGTCCTGTACGTCTTTGTAGTGCTTCTCGAGGACCTTCTTCATCTTCATCAGCTCGCCGTGCATACGCTTGCCGATGGTCTTGTCGTTCGGGGCCTTCCACTTGTGCATCTCTTCACACGGGATGGGCGTGCGGATGCCGGCGACGACGTCTTCGCCCTGGGCGTTCACCAGGAACTCGCCGTAGAACTTGTTTGCACCGGTCGAGGGGTTGCGGGTAAAGGCAACACCCGTGCCGCAGTCGTCGCCCATGTTGCCGTAGACCATGGTCTGGACGTTCACGGCGGTGCCCAGCAGGCCGGTCATCTCATTGATCTGGCGGTAGCGGATCGCACGCGGCACCATCCACGAACTGAAGACGGCGGTAATGCCCAGCTCCAGCTGCTTCATCGGGTCCTGCGGGAAGGACGTGCCGGCATGCTTCTTGATGACCTGCTTGTAGGCATCGCAGAGCTTGACCAAACCGGCGGTATTGACGTCGGTATCCTCTTTAACCTTTTGCAGCTTCTTGATCTTGTCGAACTCGGCTTCAAAGGCGTGGTGGTCAACGCCCATGACAACGTCGCCGTACATGTTCAGCAGTCGGCGATATGCGTCGTAAGCGAAGCGTTTATTGCCGGTGGCGTTGGCGAGGCCGACGACGGCGTGGTCGTTGAGGCCGAGGTTCAGGACGGTATCCATCATACCGGGCATGGACTGGGCCGCACCGGAGCGGACGGAGACCAGCAGCGGGTCGGTGTTGGACCCGAACTTCTTGCCGTTCTCTTTTTCGAGAAGCTTGACCGCCGCATTGACCTGATCCATCAGGCCCTTGGGGAGCTTGCGCCCCTGCTTGTAGTACTGGTCGCAGCACTCGGTGGTGCAGGTGAAGCCGGCGGGCACGGGCAGGCCGATGGAGGTCATGTCGGCAAGATTGGCGCCCTTGCCGCCGATGAGTTCTTTCATCGTGGCGTTGCCGTCGGTCTTGGTCTTGCCGAAGTAGTAGACCATCTTCTGCGCCCGGGCGGTGGTCTTCTTCTTGGTTGTCTTTTTCTTCGTGGTCTTTGCGGCCATAGTGGTAATCCTGCGTCTTTCTCTGTGCAATACGGTGTTAAGGGGATAACGGAGTACGGCCCGTTACCGAAGACAGGAGGCACCGATTGTCCGCTGCACGCCTGAGATCAGGTGGCAGTCAAGTCGGTTGTCCCTTCCGGTTCAGGGGGTCATGTCCGCCTAATTCTATAATCATGCCTGAGCGGACCCGGCTGGCTGTGACCGGGGTCGGCAGCCAAACAGGTACGCGATTCTAGTCTCTGGAGGGATAGCGTCAATCAAAGGCCCGGCCCTTGTGGGTAACGCGGCGGCAGGCGGCAGAATCGTCCGACCACACAGATCCACGGCAGACAGTGAATCGTGCCCCCTACCGCTGGGTAAAGACTAGAACTTCCCCGGTAAAGACCACGTCCATGGTATCCCAGCTGATCATCACCTCGCCATCCACCGGGTCCAGGACATACAGCACGTCTTTGCTGACGTCTTTGATCGTCACCATATGCCTGCGGGTCGGCTCGTACTGCAGCGGGGTCATCAGCGGGAAAGGCAGTTGGGCCAGGTCGTCCAGGGAGATTTCCAGGAGTTGGACTTCGTAGTCCGAGTGCTTGAGCCGCTGGTTCAGGCCGTACATGGCTCGGAGGGTCGTCGAGCCCGTGCCGGGTCGGGTCTGGGTGAGTAGAGCCATCTGGCGTTCACTGGTTTTTATGCCCAGCAGATTCAGCGTCTGGGCGCTGGCGGCGGCGACACAGGAGTAGTCCTGCGACTGCATGACGGTTGAGTCATCAATGGTGCCTGCAAAGCCAGCCTCGGGTGTGGATTGGAGCATCCACAGGCCACCATTCAGGAAGAAGACCGCGCCAAACATGATCGCCCAGGTAATCAGCCGCTTCTGACGAGGGATCCGTGCTTTAGACCAGGCGAGCCCCAGCAGCAGCATGAAGAACGGGACGCTGCCGACGCCCTCGATGCTCGACAGGATCGGTAGCGGGATCAGCACAACCGCGACGGCCGGGTGATAGGTGAGCCAGGTCCAGATACCCATGCAAGCCAGGCCGGCGACCAGCGTCGCCCGCGCAGTGGCGGCCGACCGTCTGCCCAGGTAATACCCCCCCGCCCATGCGAGCGAACAGACCGAGGCGATCGAGATAAACCAGCTGATGGTCGGGTCCATGCGCTCCGCCGATCGACGGAGTGGACAGAGGTGTCGTTGCCGTCGTGTGACCTGAAGATGCGGGCTCAATCCCTGGATGAGCCTTACATCTATGGGTCGACGGGATCATGGACATGGTTTTTTGCT
>CBDUNP010000157.1:0-7059 GCA_965368605.1 uncultured bacterium
AGGCCGCCGTCCGCCGGATGCTCGAAGCCCACCAGCGCGGCCGAGCCATGTTGCTAACGACCCACCGCGAACGGGCGGAGCTTTATAAGTATCAGTTCATGAGCCGGGGGCTGACGGTGACGATCGGGCCGGCGTAAATATAGACTGGCATTACAGTCTCGATTTATCAACAGCTCATTTCTTACTACTAACGCCAGCGGTACGTAACCAATGAATGGCTTTCGCTATTCTTCCCGATCCAATTAATAAGCCAATGCCTGTTATTAACATAACTGCAGACCAAGTGATACCAATCCACGGATCGGCGTAAGAATGGGATGAATTTGATAACAGTTCATAACAGAACCACGTTGCGGAAGATATTGAATAGACAATCCAGTAAACACCCATTACACACATCGCTATGGCCATCAGGTGCTCTAGAGAAGAGCCTCCACTAACAGATATTGGACCATCAGTAATGACTGCTTTTTCTGAAAAGAAATGTGACTTTTTCCATAACAGGATGCAGAGACCCGTGTGTAGAATCATCCAAAACAACGTAGGTTGCGCTTGGCCCCAACCACTTTCATAATATCTTCCAAATACACGTAATAAACCCAAAACGCTATCGAAGGCCATCCATATCGCAAGGATCCTAATAACCAAAGCCGCCAACTCGCGTTTAGTCATACCTTGGCGTGCAACAACCGTGTGTTGAATAGACAGCCCGCATTCCGGACAGCCGCCCGCACGATCGAGGCCGCGCAGGTCGTACCCACATGCCAGACATATCAGTTCGTTCGTGATCTGACCGCGCGGACCGGTTGGAATCGAGTCATAAGAACTTGTTTTCGTGGACATGAGTTGCCTTCAGGTAAGACCGTCGACGTGTTTCATTCCCCCGAGATTGTCAGCTTCGTGACCTTCTCGACGTTGCCCGACGCGATCTTTTCGACGCCGCTGCCGAGTTCGCCGATGGGGTCGGGGGGAATGATGTCGACGACTTTTTCACCGAGCTTGGCTTCACCGTTGCGGACGCGCGTCTGGAACTTTTGGCACTCATCCAGCAACGCGGTGAGGATGTCCTCCTCGGGGACGTTGGCGACTTTTTCGCCCTGCACGTAGATGATCCCCCGCCGATCGCCTGCGAAGATGGCGACGTCGGCTCCCTCGGCTTCGCCCGGGCCGTTGACGATGCAGCCCATCACCGCAACCTTGATCGGTAGCTCGATGTGCTCCGCCAGTGCTTCACGCACCTGCTGGACCAGTGTGAACAGGTCTACCTGGATACGTCCGCAGGTCGGGCAGGCGATCAGGTCCACGCCCTTGCGTTCGCGCAGCTCCAGACAGTAAAGCATCTCCAGCGCATCCTCGACCTCGAACACCGGGTCGCTGGCGTAGCTGATACGGACGGTGTCGCCGATCCCGCTGGCCAGCAGGTGACTCAGCGGCGCGACCGAGCGGATCGCCCCGGTCTCACGCGGCCCGGCGTGGGTCACGCCCAGGTGCAGCGGGTGGTCGAATCGTTTGCTGATCTCGGTGTACGCCTCGATGCACAGCGTCGGGTCCGGGCTCTTGGCGCTGATGGCGATGTCGTAGAAGTCGCGCTCGTAGAAGATATCCAGATACTCTTCGAGCTTGGCGATCATGATCGCAAGCAGGCGGGCGTGCTGGCTGTCACTAAAGACCTCGCCCAGCTCGCGCATGCGCTTCTGCTTGTCCTTGCGTTCGATGATGGAGCCTTCGTTAACCCCGATACGTATCGGGAGGCTGCGTTCCTTGCAGGCGTCGATGACCTTGCCGACCTGATCCCGGTCGCTGATGTTGCCGGGGTTCAGCCGGATCTTGTGGACACCGGCCTCGACGGCCTCAAGCGCCCGCTTAAAATGAAAGTGTACGTCCGCCACGATCGGCACGCGGACCTGCGGGAGGATGTGGGTCAACGCCTCGGTGTCTTTACGCTCCGGCACCGCGACCCGGACGATATCCGCCCCGGCCGCCGCCAGCCGATTGATCTCCGCGACGCAGCGATCGATCTCGTAGGTATAGCCCGCGGTCATGGTCTGGACCGAGACGGGCGCGTCGCCACCGATGTGGACGATGCCGTGGTCCTTGTCGCCGAGGGTGATCTGTCGGGTGGGTCGTCGTGGGATCATGCCGGGTCCAGTACACAAAACCGTAGGGTCGGGCCGCATTATAGCCCAACGGGTCCGTCGCATACTGATACATGATCTGCCAGCCGGCGGTTCTTATTTAGAAGCGGAAATGAACCGAGAATCCGGTGTGCCAGTGGTGATGCCCACGATGATGGCCGTAGTAACCATAGCCGCCGTGCCTGCGGTGGCCGTAGTAGTGGCCGTGCCCGTGGCGGTAGGACGCGTAGCCGTAGCTGTCGCAGTGGCTGTAGCCGGGGCCGTAGGCATAGCCGTAGCTGACATAGGTCGGACGGTGGTACACGGGCTGATACACACGCTGCGGGTGGTAGGCCCGACTGGTATAGGATCGGCTGTGGGTGTAGCCGTCGTATGATCGGGCGTTCTTGTAGCGGGCGTAGCGCCGGCTGTCATCGACCGGCTGGACCTGGACCACACGCTCCGTGTCAGCCTCCACGAGATGTCTGGCGGTGCTGTCCCGGTCGGTCGCCTCGACATAATTCACGGTCGCGGGCGTGGCGTAAGCCCGGCTGCGCACCTCGCGGGCTGGGGCCTGGCTGCCGTAGCCGCTGTAGACGTTGCCGTTATAGCGCGTCGAACGATCGACATAAACCAGCCGCTGCGAGGCGGGGTTGACATGACGGGTCACTCTTGGGGTCACGTAGCGGGTCCGGTCCGCGACGTATCGGTGGGAATGCGCCTCATACATCGCCTGCCGGGTTGTCTGCGAAGCCTGCTCCGCAGACACGCTTTGTGACGCTGCAACAAACGATAATGCCGCCAACAAGCCATAGGTAAACTTATGCATAGCCGACCTCCATACATGGGGCAGATGCCTGATTGTTGCCTCGCAAAGCCGTATGATCAAGCCTTTTTCAGCAACACACCCATTATAGACGCTCAGACCCGATTCCAGTTCCCATTTTTTTCGAGATACTGGTACGATCTTCGCGATCTATGCCCTGCACGGGCAATAACAGCGGAATAAACACGATGCCAACCTACCCACTGATTTTCGAGCCGATCTACAAAGAAAAAGTCTGGGGCGGACGGACCCTGGAAAAACTGGGGCGGTCGCTCCCGGGAGGCTCAGATACCCCGATCGGCGAGTCCTGGGAACTGGTGGACATGGCCCAGACCTCGGTGTCGGGTGGGGGAGGCGGGGCCGAGCGGTCGGTCGTCGCCAACGGCCCCGATGCGGGCAAGACCTTCGCCCAGGTGATCCAAGAACAAGGCCCGGACATCCTCGGCAGCCTGCCGCTGACCGACGACGGCGGGTTCCCGATCCTCTTGAAATTTCTTGATGCCCAGCAACACCTCTCCGTGCAGGTCCACCCAAGCCCGACTTATGCAGAATCACACGACGACGCGTTTCTTAAAAGCGAGGCCTGGTATGTTCTGGACGCCGAACCCGGCGCGGTTATCTACAAAGGCGTGCAGCCCGGCGTGACACCCGAGCAGTTCCGCGAAGCGATAGAACAGGACAGCGTCGAGCCGTTGATGATCTCCGTCCCGGTCAAGCCAGGCGACTGTCACTACCTGCCCAGCGGGACGTGCCACGCACTGGGCGCAGGCGTGTTGGTCGCCGAGGTGCAGACGCCGAGCGACACGACCTTCCGCGTCTACGACTGGGGCCGGACCGGCCGAGAGCTGCACATCGACCAGGCCCTGGCGTGCATCGACTTCGGCCCGCCGGACGTCAGCCGGTACGAACCGAACACCAAAGTCCAGGGCGCGTTTGCCGATATCACCCGTCTGGTCGCCTGCGAGTTCTTTAACATCGATCGTTATCAGGTCGATGCCGCGCAGGAGCAGGCGATGTCTTACACGCAGCCGGTCGTGTGGATGGTTTTGGATGGCGAGGTGAGCATCTCGTGCGACGGCGCATCGGATGTCGCTGTGGGCCGGGGGCAGACGCTCTACCTGCCGCCGGGGATGAACAACGCCCACCTGCGCATCGACGCGGGCACGACCTGGCTGGAAGTCACCTTCCCGCAGGCACAGACCTCGTCAATCGCCTGATCCGGCTGCGGCCTGCGTAGACAATGAGCCGATCAACGACTCCCGGCTGAACGCGGCGACGCCGACACACTCGTCGGCCGCGCCGTAGTAGATGAGAATATTGTCTTCCTGCTCGACGATACCGGTGGGGAATACAACGCCGCCGAGGAAGCCTTCGTTCTCGAAGGTTTCGGTCGGGGTGATGATCGGGCCATCGGATCGGCTGATGACCTTCGCGGGGTTATCCATGTCCAGCAGCATCGCGTAGCCGGAATAGACACCGGCCACGTCGGTGGGCTTCTTCTTATCGCTCTGGTGGTAGATCGTCAACCAGCCCTCGCGTGTGCGGATCGGGGGCGTGCCACCGCCCAACCGGTCGGCCATACTCTGCCCTTCGCTGCCTAACAAGCGCGTGTGCGTGCCCCAGTGGATCAGGTCCGGGCTGCGTGCCAGCCAGACCTCCGGCGGCTGAAACTTCACCGACCCCGACGGCCGATGTAACGCGACGTACTCCCCCATCACCTTCTCGGGGAACAAGACCACGTCCTTATTCTCCGGGCAGAAGATCAGGCCGTGTCGGCTGAACGTCACAAAGTCTGTCGTGGAGAGCAGGCCCGTGGCGATCCCGTGCGGTGAGACGGCGACGTAGGTGATGTAATACGTCGAACCGATCAGGGTGATGCGTGGGTCTTCGATGCCGTAGATTTCGTTCGAGCCTTGCGGCGCGATGACCGGGCCGTCGAAACCGTCGGCCTTCTTACCGTCGGGGCTGTGGACGACTTTCAGGTACGAAAGAAACCGCAGCCGCGTCGTCCCGTTGGTCTTGTGTGTGACCGTGCGAGGGTCTTCGCAGTGGTAGTCTTTCTCATCCAGCCAGTCGATGACGACGCCCTGCTCAGAATCGATCCGGGGCGAGGCGACGAAGCCAGCACGCGACTCGACCGGCTGCTCAACCACGCGCACCAGCAGGACCACGCCATCGCAGAACGCGGCCGCGCCGGGGTTGAACGCGCCGACGACACGCATCGTGTCACTGGAGGCGGGGATATCCCCGGGCCGGATCATGCAGTGGGTATAGAGCCTGTCGAGCATAGGATCGTTCCTGAAAATCTTTGATGACGCCGTCCCGCCTGCCGGGCCTAGTAGATTATTTATCGACTGTTCGTGTGATTGTCTGTGGATTTTGGCTTACGCGGGCAGGACCCGGCGGAGGAAACGAAGCCAGTTCCCATGATAAAACCCGGCGATATCCGCCTCGCTGTATCCACGGCCGGCCATGATCGGACCGATCTTGTGCAGGTCTTCGCAGCTATCCAGGCCGACCGGGCAACGCTCGGAGCCGAACCCACCATCCAGGTCGCTGCCGATGCAGACGTGTTTCGCCGATCCGGCGAGTTGGCAGATGTGGTCGATGTGGTCGGCGATGTGCTCCATCGTCACACTCAACGGATCAACCCGGCAGGCTTCCCCTGTAAACCCGCCCTTGATCATCGCGAAGTGCATCGAGAGTCCAAGCACCCCGTCGCGATCGATCAGGAACCTTATCTGCTCATCCGTAAACTGCCTCGGGTCGTCTGCGAGGATGCGGCAGTTGGTGTGACTCGAATACACCGGCCCGTCATAAACCTTCGCGGCGTCCCAGAAGCTGGTGTCCGACAGGTGGGTCATGTCCAACGGCATGTCGAGCCTGCTCATTTCCTTGAGCAACGCAAACCCCTTCTCGGTCACGGGCCCGTCCTGCTCGTGGCTCTCGGGCTGATCGATCGCGGGCGTCCCGGCGGCGTAGTGGCTATGCCCGTAGTGCGCCAGGAAGACCGAACGCAGACCGAGGTCGTACCAGTGTTGCACGCGATCGGGTTTGGTGATCGGGTCGGCGCCTTCCATCGTGAGAATAATCCCGACCGGCGCATCCGCATCATTATTTTCCCACCGCGCCCAGTGCGCATCCAGCCCGGGGCGGTCGGTGATGATCGTAAGATCGCCCCGGCGTTCGAGCTCCCGGTAATACGCCAACTGGCCCATGGCGAAGGCGTAAGCCATGTCCTGCGTCGGCCAGTCGCAGTCGCCCGATTGATTGTTTCGCCCGGGCTTGATCCAGGGCTTGGCCCGCGCCAGCACCGTGGTCAGGCACAGCGGGATCCGACATCGCTTCATCTCAGCGAAGCTGATCGTACAGGTGCCGAGTTTATCCTTGGGGATGTGGGCCTCACGCTCACGGATCGCGCCAATCGGCAGCATCTGATCGCGCTCATCACCCAGCGCGTTGAGCGCCGCGTCCAGATGTCCGTCAATAATCAGGTGTTTCATCGGTGAACTACAACACAGAAGCAGGTGAACCGACCAGCTCCCCGAAGAGGGTCAGCGGCGCGGCGTTGATGATCTTGATATCGGTGACGCTGCCGATCAGGGAAGGATCGCCGTCGAAGACCACGATGATGTCTCCGCCGGTCCGGCCGACCAGTTGGGTGACTTCTTCCGTGGGCTGCGGTTTCTCCCACCCAAGCTCGACCATCCCCGGGCCGGTGCGTCCCTCGGCCTTCTTATGGCGGGCGCTGACCGACTCGACAAAGACCTTCACCGTTTTACCGACGTAGGCCTGGTGCACCTGCGCGCTGACCTCGCTCTGCACGGCGAGCAGCTCGTTGTTCCGCCGTTTCTTATCGGTGTCGGACACGTCGTCCTCAAGGCGATCGTAAGCCGCCGTCCCGGGACGTGGCGAATACTTGAAGATAAACGAGTTCTTGAACCGGCCACGCCGAAGCAGTTCCGCGGTCGCCCGGTGGTCTTCCTCGGTCTCGGTCGGGAACCCGCAGATGATGTCCGTCGCCAGCTCGGCGTCCGGCATAAACGCGCGGACCCGGTCGACCAGGTCCATGTACTGCTCGACGGTGTAGCCCCGGTTCATCATCTTCAGCATCCGGTC
>CBDUNP010000158.1:0-7024 GCA_965368605.1 uncultured bacterium
TCTTCCGCGTCGTCCGGGATGCTCTTTCGGCCTCGGACCAGCACCTTGATCGGCACCTCGGAATACGGCAGCTCTTCACGCAACCGATTGATGAAGTAGCGGATGTAGTTGCTGTCGAACAGCTCGGGGACGTTGACGAACAACGCGATGGACGGCGGGTCCGCGTCGACCTGGGTCGCGTAATAGATCTTCGGCTGCTTGCCGAGCTTGGACCGCGGGGCCCCCTGCGACATGATCGCCTGGACGACGTTGTTCAGCTCGCTGGTGCCGACACGGTGGCGGGCCTGCTCATACAGGTTCATCGCCATCCCGATGGCCTCGCGCATCCCCCTGCCCTCGGACGCGGTCGTGAAGACGATCGGTGCGAAGCTCAGGCCCTGCAGTTCCTTGTCCAGATACTCAACGTATTCTTCCTGCGAGCTTTTCTTCTCGGCGAGGTCCCACTTGTTCACGACGATCACGGTCGGGCGGTGGTGCTCGAGGATCTCGTTGACCAACTTCTTGTCGACCTGGCTGATGCGCAGCGACGAGTCGATCAGCAGCAGGCAGACGTCGGCCCGGCGGACGCTGCGCAGCGACCGGTGCATGGAGTAATACTCGATGTCGTCGGCCAGGCTCTTGGTCTTGCGGACGCCGGCGGTGTCGATCGCGGTGAAGGTCTTGCCGTCGATCTCGAAGCGGACATCGACCGAGTCGCGGGTCGTGCCCTCGACCTCGCTGACGATCACACGTTGCTCCCCGGCGAGCGCGTTGACCATCGTGCTCTTGCCCGCGTTCCGCTTGCCGACCAAGGCGATCAGCGGGCCTGTTTCCAGGGGGTCGGGGGCACCGACTTCGTCGGCGAATTGTTCATAGTCGATCGCGTCGAGCAGGCGCTCGTAGAAGGCGTGTTTGTTGTACCCGGTGACGGCAGACACCATGACCGGGTCGCCGAAGCCAAGCCGCATCGCGTCGTAGGCCTGCGCCTCGTGGTTCTGCGCATCGACCTTGTTCACGACGAGCATCACGGGGGTATTCGCGCCGCTGGTGCGGATCAGCCGGCCGACGATTTCGTCTAAGGGGGTGACCCCCGACTGGGCATCGACGATGAAAAGCACGAGGTCAGCCTGGCCAAGCCCCTGCGCGATCTGCCGCTCGATCTGGGGGGTGAGCTTCTGGTTGTCCGTCAGCCCGTACCCGCCGGTGTCGATCAGCTCGGCGTGTTGGGACTTCTTGTTGCGGTAGACCTGCGGCAGCTCGATCGTGGTGCTGACCCGGTCGCGCGTAACGCCGGCGGTCGGCTCGACGATGCTGACGCGCCTGCCCGCCAGCAGGTTCATCAGGCTGGATTTGCCGACGTTCGGTCGGCCGACGATGACGATCTTGGGGAGCATGGGTGCGGTGTCTGGTGGTGGGTGTCGGGTGGCTGGCTCAGGGGGTTGCCGAAGCCGGATAAAACAGTGAGCCGCGTAAGATACCAGAAATCCGCCCGACATACGGCAAACACGTCAGTTATATTTTTTCAGCGGCCAGCCACTAACCCCCCGCCCCGTGACGGCGGTTCCAGAGCTCCACCGCCTCGGGCTCGCGGATATACAAGGGGGCCAGCGTCATCGGGTCATCGGCGGGTCGGGATTTTGCGGCGGCTCGGCCCAGGTGCCAGACGGCTCGGCTCTGCCCGACCGCGTGGGCGGGGTCCAGGACGGTCACGCCGTCAGCCAGCCCCTCGGGGATCGCAGGCAGCGGGTCGCCGATGATCCACAACGGCGACGGGCTTTCGTCTAACAGCTCAGCCATGGCGCGCAGTTTCGACTCGATCACCGGGGACCAGGCATCGCCCTCACGCCGATACGCGGCGCAGTGGACGGTGTCGTGTTTGAGGTTCAAGCAGACGGCGACGTGGCCCGCGTCTGCTGGGGCGTTCTGGGCCAGGACATCGAGCGTCGGGATGCCGAAGACCTCGACCCCGCTTGCCAGAGCGAGCATCTTCGCGGTTGTGATCCCCACACGCAGCCCGGTGAAAGAGCCCGGGCCCAGCGAGACATACACCTGCCCGATCTGGTCGGGCGTGACGCCGTGCGTTTTGCAGAGCGCATCAATAGTGGGCAGCAGCTCGACGTTGTGCCGGCGCTTGTGTGGGAGCTCGGCGGAGTCGATCAGTTCATCGGCGCGGCCGAGCGTAATCGACCCGCTTCGGCCGGAGGTCTCGATCGCCAGGTTGTAGGGCCGGTCGGGCATCGGGGTATTGTAGTGTGAGGCAATAGGTGTCGTCAGGTGCCGCGTCTGTTGGCGATCCGGTACCCGAAATACCCGGTGAAGCCGAAGACGATGATCCCGTGCAGCGAGAAGATGCGCTTGATCGCCATGTCCAGCATGAACGGGGTGTAGATGTGTTTCTCCGCGAGGACGAAGCCGACGCCGATAGCGATCAGCGCGATCGTCATGATAATGATCGCGCTGACGTGAGGCACGCCCTTGAAGATCAGCCGCATGGGGAGGCTGACGACCACGCCGGCCAGCAGGACCGGGCCGTACTGCCCCATCAGCATCGGGCCGCTGAGGTAATAAACCATCGCCCCCGCCAGGCAGGCCAGGATGACCCCCAGACCGATCGGCGCAGCGGGGTTCGGGCCGACCGGTGGGTTTTCGTATCCGACGTCAGAGGGGTGGGGTTGATCTTCCATGACGCGCTCCGGGTTAGGGGCCGGGGGAATGTCCGGGGGGTATCCGGGGAAAATCCGGGGGTCAGGCGGCCGGGGTCGGGTCGGCCTGGGTGATCTCGGCGAGCTTGTCTAACGCTTTCTGTGCGCCGCCGGAGTCGATGGCCTCCGCGGCGATCTCGATCCCGGCGACCAGGTCGTCGGCGATGTCGGCCACCACCAGCGCGGCGGCGGCGTTCAGGCAGACGATGTCACGCGCCGGCCCGTGCGCCCCACCCAGCAGGTTGCGGATGATCTTCGCGCTGGATTCCGAGCCTTCGGCGTGCAGCGCTTCGGGGTGAGACAACGGCAGGCCCAGCGTGGTCGGGTCGACCTCGTAGGTCTTGATCTGCTCACCCTTGACGTGGCTGATCTGGCTGGGGCCGCAGGTGCTCAGTTCGTCGATCACGCCGTGGGCCTGCCCGGTCGGCGCGGGCAGTTGGCCGTGGACCACCATCGCGTGTTCGCAGCCCAGCTTCTTCAAGACGTTGGCCAGTGTCATGGTCAAGCCCGGCGCGAAAACACCGATGACCTGCCGCGTCGCCCCGGCGGGGTTGGTCAACGGCCCGAGGATATTAAAGATCGTGCGGAAACCAAGCTCGGCCCGGATCGGCGCGGCGTGCTTCATCGCCGGGTGGTGCGCCGGCGCGAAGCAGAAGCAGATGCCCGCCTCGTCCATACACCGGCTTAACGTGTCGGGTGTGACCTGGAGCTTCACGCCCAGGGTCTGCAGGACCTGACTGGAGCCGGAGTTGCTGGTGACCGCCTTGTTGCCGTGCTTGGCGACGACGACGTCGTGCTTGCGTGCCGCAGCCGCGGCGACGAGGCTGGCGGCGGTGGAGATGTTGAAGGTCTGTGCATGGTCGCCACCGGTCCCGACCAGGTCGATCGCGGTCAGCCCGTCGGGGACGGTGACGCGGGTGGCCTTCTCACGCATGACCTGCGCCGCCCCGGTGATCTCGTCGACATCCGCGCCGCGCTGCTGGATCAGCGACAGCAACGCCGCCGTCTGCGCGGGCGTCGATTGCCCGGTCATAATCAGATCGAAGGCGTGGTAGGCCTGTTCGGTGGTCAGGGTCTGGCCGGCGACGAGTTGTGCGAGGGTCTGTTTCATAGATGGGTCGTGGTTTGTATTCGATAAATAGTATTCATCCCCGGCCTTCTCAGTCCCTGCCAGAATCAAGGACGGCACGGAACCGGCTTGATTACACCAGCTCGGTCAGCATCCACAACGCGAGTGCGGCAAGGACCATAAAAGCAACAATCTGCGCCGCAAGGATCGAAGCCTCGCGCGGGATCTTGTGCAGGCGATCGGTCTTGATCGTTTTGTAAACCACCGCGATGCAGATCACCATCGGGATCAGCAGCAGCATCCAGTACCCATCGATCGGCAGCGGGTCGAAGAACGGGCGGAACGCGAGGGTGAGGGAGCTAAACATCGGTATCACGCGACCCCCCCACGGCTGTCAGGCGCGGGCGACGCCTCGGGGGTGCCTGTCGCGTCCGGGGTCTCTTGGGTGTCCGGGGTGTCTGTGCTGTCGGGGACAGGCTGTGTCTGGGCGAGCAGTTTGCGGTAGTGGTAGCGGTGTCGCGGGTCGGCCGGGTCGCGGTAGAGCACGTCCATGACGGCCAAGAGGTTGAGCATCCCCGCCAGTGCGGTATAGAGGACGCCCTGCTCGTGGACGTGGCCGAAGCTCGGCTGGTACTGCCCGGCGGGGTCGTCGGGTCTGGGCGGCTGGCCGGCGGTCTGAAGCGAGCGGTGGTAGCCCTCGACGAGGATAGACGGGGCGATGAGCATCTGCCCCATGAACCAGACGGGGTGGCCTTTCCGGTCGAATACGCTGACTCCGCCGATAAAAAACCCCCCGACCCATAGCAGGCCGATGCACGCCAGGAGGATGACGCCTCGGCCCCGCTGGCCCAGCATGAAGTGGCCGGCACCGGGGATCAGCCAGGTGGCGATAGCCGCAGCGAAGTGCCACTTGGGCGAGGCGTTTGGGTCACTCAAAACAGTCGGCTCCTGAGGCTCGGGATCGGCCGGGGCGCGGGGGGCAAAAGTTTCTGCGCCAGACGGGCCGATACCATTGACAAACCCCACGGTGAGGGTAGTTTAACCGCCAGAAGGGTGCCCGGCCAACGCCAACAGGATACGGCAGGCCGGCCGCCTGGGTAAGCTGGGATAAGGAGACCGACATGCTTAACGCCTTGCTTGATACCGTCGAAGAATCATCCACGTCCGTCTTGGGTTATATGCCCGCATCACCGGAACAACCGGCCTATCCCTTTTGGGCCTTTGACGATGATGATGTGGATGACGACGACTTTCTGGACGATGAAGATGATGACGACTTTGGAGACGACGACGACTTCGATGAGGACGATGACGACCTCTTTGATGACGACGACGATGAAGATCTCCTGGACGACGACGAATAAGCCATACGGCCGATCGGGTGCGACCGCTCCTGCCGACCGTCTGGCATAGGAGCAGAGCCATGCCCGAGCCTTCCAAGCAGCCACAAGGTAACGACGCTAATAACCGCCGCGTGCCCGGCCCGGACCGCCGCAAGACGGTCGTGGATCAGCGCACCCACGGCACAGGCCTGGAACGCCGACGCGGTCCCGGACGCCGACGCAGCGACTTCATGAAGGCCGCCGAGGAAGGCGAGATGACCCAGGAGCAGTTCCTGTTCATCAAGGCCATCGACGCCTACAAGCGCGTTAACGAAGTGCCCTTCCCCTCCTGGACGGAAGTCCTGGAAGTGATCCGCAAGCTGGGCTACCGCAAGACCGCCGATTCCTGCCTGAAGCTGGACGCGGTGGAAGACTGGAAAGAGCCCGCCGATGCCCCGGCGTTCCCGCCGAACGAAGAAGAGATCGACGAAGCAGCCTGACACATCCGGCACGCAACACAACCCAATGACACCCCGAACCCTCGGTGAAAGCCGAGGGTTTTTTGTGCGATGAGTTAACCGCGAAGGCGCTAAGAGCGCGAAGAAGAAAAAAAGCCTCAGAGGTTCAGAGGCACAGAGGCCTCGGAGAAGCGCCGCGACTTGTCGCGGTAATTAATCGACAGGGGCTACGTTTGAATCAGGCTTGCGGTCGCCGCCGTGTTTACACAGTGATCAGACACATTTCACATACAGCGTTGAATCGTTCCCCTGCCGACCTCGCCGACGCAACCCAGCCACCGCCCCCACCATCAACAGGCATGCCGTCCCCGGCTCGGGGATATTCTCCGCCGCGTTAGCCGGCGTGCCGGCGTTCCAGTTGTTCAGGACGGTGTTGAGGTCGTCAATACCGACATAGCCATCGCTGCTGCTGTCGCCGGACAAGCGGTCGCCCAGGGTGACGTCTTGATTCCAGTGATTCAGAAGGATGCTGAGGTCGTCAATGCCGACAAAGCCATCACCGTTCAGGTCGCCGTTGTTGATGCGTGTGATTGAGGTGATGTTGGCTTGTACTGCACCGAGAGTTATGACAGAAGCAATTTCTAATTCGTTTAGATGGGGTGCTTCGGGGGGCAACGCCGTGCTTGTGTAGATGGAAGAATCTGTATCGCGCAGGTGCAGCTGAAGTTCTAAGGCAAGCGGCAGCGTGATCTCAGGAGAATAGAGCCTTGTGCCATAGAGGATAAATGCATCGAATGTTGGGATGCCAGGATTGTTGAAGTTGTAATCGTTGTAAATAAGCACACGGGTGTAGTGGTCTCGGCTGAAAACCGGGATCTTGTCGAAATAGAACTGAAAGTAGACGTCGGACGGGTGCGGGTCGGGGAATACGTTACTGCTGTACCCGTATGACACAGAACCCGGGAAGGCCAGGTAAACAGGCAGGTCATCTTTGTATGAGAAGTAGCCGACGACGGTAGAGCCCGCAGAGGCGATCTGGCTTTCTTCGGAAACAACGCCCTCCACCCGGTATGTAATGACCTCGGCACATAATAAAGTGGGCGCTGATACCAATGGCAGGGCAATCAAGGCCGAGATAATCCAGGGGTGCAAACGCATGAGGTGAGGCTCCCGGCATCAACACGTCCAACGCATACCATATCCCGATCTTGACAGCATTTCTATCAAAATCCTTCGGAGGTCAAAAAAGCCCCGAGGTGTATTTTGGTCAGCGACGACGCTGAATCAAGGCGATGGCAAGAGACAGCAGCCCCAGCGTCCCGGGCTCGGGGATGTTCGCCGTCGCATTCGGCGGCGTGCCCGCGTTCCAGTTACCGAGAACCTCGTTGAGGTCGTCGATGCCGACGAACCCGTCGCCACTGGGGTCGGCCAGGGGATTTGCGGGCGGGACGTTCTGGTTCCAGTTGGCCAGCACGATGTTCAGGTCGTTGATGC
>CBDUNP010000159.1:0-7015 GCA_965368605.1 uncultured bacterium
TTAGGCGGGCCGATGAGTTCACAGGACGATTGGCCGGGGTTGGCGCGTTCGAGGGTCGCGGTGATGCCGTGGGTCAGGTGCTCGTCGATGCTCACTCGCATGCTTGAGGGGAGGCGTAGTGAGACCACCTTGTTTTGTTGATGCAGTTCGAGGATGACCTCGGCACGGGTCTGCCCGCCGCGGTTGGTGGCCATGCGGAGGACTTCGCGGAGTTGGGCGAGTTCGCCGTTGAACGCGTTTTGCTGGCCGGCCTCGTTGGTGTCGTGCAGGACGATCTTGACCGCGCGGGTCAGTTGCTCGGGGGCCAGCTCGATGGGTATGACCTCGTCGACCAAGAGCTGAGGGGTTTCGCGCTTGCGGTCGATCTTGCCTTTGAGGAAGACGATGCGGTCGGTTTCGAGAAGCGGGGCGACCAGGTCGTAGGTCCGGGGGAAGACGACGGCGTCGATAGGGCCGGTCTTGTCTTCGAGCGTCAGGTGGGCCATCTTCTTGCCCGAGGCGCGTGTGAAGGTCGGGCGGACACGGGTGAGCATGCCCCCGAGGATGACCTGCGTCTCGGCGCGGAGGTGTTCAACGTCGGCGATGGTGCAGGAGGCGTAGCGATGCAGCGCATCCTTGTGCTCGTCCATCGGGTGGCTGGAGACGTAGAAGCCCAGGACAGCTTTCTCGAACTTGAGCAGCTCCTGCTTGGTCCAGGGGGTCACGTTGGGGAGCGTGATTTCGGGTTCGACGGCGGCCTCGCCGGGGGTATCGACTGCGCCGCCGAAGAAGTTCATCTGCCCGGAGTCGCGGTCGGAAGCGGCCCGCTGCCCGGCCTGGATCGCGCCTTCCATGGCGGCGACCATCGCGGCGCGGTTCTCGATGCCATGAACACTATCAAACGCGCCGCACTTGATCAGCGCCTCGATGGTCGCCTTGTTAACAGTGCCCAGCGGAACGCGTTCGCAGAAGTCGTAGAGGCTGGTGAACGGCCCGTCTTTCTCACGCACGGCGATGATGGCGTCCATCGCCTTCTCGCCGACGCCCTTCACCGCAGAAAGCCCGAAGCGGATGTGCCCGTGGTTCGGGTCGCGTGGCTCGTCTTCGCCAAAGACCACGGTGAACGCCGTGTCCGACAGGTTGATGTCGGGCTGGCCGACCTCGATCCCGCGCTGGCCGTTGGGGAGCATGACGCGCTTGCAGACATCGATGTACTCGACGACCTTATCGGTGCTGACGGACTCGAACGTCAGGAGGGCGGCCATGTACTGGATGGGGAAGTAGGTCTTGAGGTACGCCGTCTGGTACGCCACGATCGAGTAGCCGGTGGCGTGCGACTTATTAAAGCCGTAGCCGGCGAACTTGAGGATCAGGTCGAACAGCTCGTTGGCCTGCTTCTCGGAGACGTCTTTTTCCGCCGCGCCCTTGATGAATTGGGCGCGGTTCGCGTTGATGATCTTTTCTTTTTTCTTACTAATCGCCTTGATCAGCGAGTACGCCGAACGCAGCGGGATATCGCCCAGCTCGTTGACGACCTGCATGACCTGTTCCTGGTAGACCATGATGCCGTAGGTCTCGTCGGTGAGGCGGTCGACGATCTCATTGATCTTGGGGACGGTTTCCCGGCCGTGCTTGCGGTCGTTGTAGTTGGGGATCAGCTCCATCGGGCCCGGGCGGTACAACGCGTTGGCGGCGATGAGGTCTTCCAGGCGGTCGGGGCGCATCGCCATCAGCAGGTTGCGCATCCCGCCAGACTCGAACTGGAACACACCCGCGGTCTCACCGCGTTGGAACAGCGCCAAGACGTTCGGGTCGTCGTAGGCCAGGCGTTCCAGGTCCAGTGGGTCTGGGGCCTGAGGCTTGGGGTCTGGGGAACCAGATTCATTGGTTGATTCGCGGGCTTTGGCCCCCGCGATATTGACGGTGACCGCTTCTCGGATGGTCTCTTTGCTCAACGTCTGCCGGACGAGCTTCTTGCCGCGCTCGATGATGGAGAGGGTGCGCAGGCCCAGGAAGTCCATCTTCAAGAGGCCCATCTTCTCGACGGTCGGCCCGTCCCACTGCGTGACCAGCTGCTCCGTGCCCGGCGGCTGATAGAGCGGGACAATATTGTCCAACGGTTGTGTGGCCAGCACGACGCCGGCGGCGTGGACGCCCGCGTGACGCGCAAGCCCCTCCAGCCGCATCGCGGTATCGATCATGCGCTTGTGCGTCGGGTTATCATCGTAGAGCTTTCGAAGGTCCGGCTCTTGTGCAAGCGCCTTTTCGAGCGTCGTCCCCAGCCCGTCGCCGATCAGCTCACAGACCTTATTCACCTCGGGTAGAGGAATATCCATCACCCGGCCGACGTCTCGGATCGAAGCACGGGCCTTGAGTGTCCCGAATGTAATAATCTGTGCGACGTGGCCGTACTTCTGCCGGACGTAGTCGATGATCTCCTGGCGACCGTTCTGGCAGATATCGATATCGATATCGGGGTATTCCGAGCGGTCGGGGTCGGTGAAACGCTCGAAGAGCAGGCCGTACTTCACCGGGCAGGCGTTGGACATGCCCAGCACGTACCCGACCATCGTCCCGACTGCCGAGCCACGGGCGTTCACCGGGATGCCTCGCCGACGGGCTTCGTTGACGAAGTCCCAGACAATCAGGAAGTAGGCGGAGATCAGCTTGTCGGCGAGGATCTTCAGCTCACGGTCGAGCCGGGCACGGATGTCATCGGTGATACCGTCTTCGCCGTAGCGCCAGAGCAGGCCCGCCTCGCAGAGCTTTCGGAGTGCGATGTCGCACTGTTCCTTGAGGTCTTCGCTGGTCGTGTTCTTATCATTGAGTTCATCGAACGGCTCGAGATCGAATCCGGCGCAGAACGCCTGGTGCCATTCGGTGGAGCCGATGGGGTGTGCCCCCTCGGGCTGAGCATCTTTAGTCAATGCGACTTCGCCGACCTGCTCGATCTTGACGACCGGGGCGTAATTCGCGTTGAAGTCCAGTTCGAGCTCGCACATCTCAGCGATGCGGACGGTGTTCTCGCAGGCCTCGGTCCACTTCGGGTGTTTCATCGCGGCGTGCATCTGGTCGCCGCTCTTCAGGTACAGCTGAGTCGGGTACTTCATCCGGCTCTCGTCACTGACGAGTTTGCCGGTCGAGATGCAGCACAGCGCGTCGTGCGGGCCGTGGTCGTTTTCTAAAAGGAAGTGGACGTCGTTGGTGGCAACGGTGCCGATACCCAGGCGGTCAGCCAGGTCCATCAGTGCGGGGTTGACCTCGTCCTGCTCGGGGATATGTTTCTGCAGCTCGATGAAGAACCGGTCCGGGCCGAACAACTCAAGATAGGTCTCGGCGATCTCTTTGGCTTTTTTTCGGTCGTCCTTCATCAGGGCCGACGGAATCTCGCCGCCCAGACAGGCGCTGGTGCAGACCAGGCCGTCGCTGTGTGCCCGCAGGACTTCCTTGTCGATCCTCGGCTTGTAATAGAACCCCTCGGTATAAGCGATGGATCCGAGCTTGAGCAGGTTCTGATAGCCCTGGTGGTTCTGAGCGAGCAGCAGCAGGTGATACCCGCCGTCCTTGACGCCGGTCGCGGTGCGGTTGGTGCGTGCCCCTGCAGCCATGTAGGCCTCGATGCCGATGATGGGCTTGACGCCCGCGGCGACGGCCTTGGAATAGAAATCGACGACGCCGAACAGGCAGCCGTGATCGGTGATGGCGATAGAGCTCTGGTTCAGTTCCTTGGCGCGCTTGACCAGGTCCGCGGTCTTGCATGCCCCGTCCAGCAGGGAGTACTGGCTGTGGACGTGCAGGTGAACAAAGGGTTTATTTTCTTTGGTAGACGCCATCCCTGGCGGGCCCTCTATATAGAAGCGGTGCGATCGGATTTACTGTGAGCGTGTCATACGGCGCATGAATCACGCCGATGGGACCAAAGTAACGATTCACCGGGGCGGTGTCGATAGCTCAAAAACCGTCGATAACGCCGGTCGATCGTGTAACTCTACGTTTGATATCAGATTGGCGTCTAACCAGGCATTATCAATTTGCCGAATTTTTCCGTCTAAGGGCCGTGGCAGTGATTGTCGGGTTGGTTGTTTTCATCGACATGTAGTTCTTGCTGCCAGGGTAGAGGGGCATTATTGAGTGGGTGGCACACAGTGTTTACAGAAAAATCCACGCTTCGGATTAGATTGCGTGGGCTTCGTCTATGAATGGTTGTGACGGGCGGGGTGCGGCGTTAAACGAGCATGCCAGCGAGGTTTTCATAGCCAACCCGGGCGGAGTCCATGGGGCTAGTGGCCCAGTTGCTGTCCTGCTCGACGATCAGGTGCTTGACGCCGTGGGACTCGGCGGCCTGAATAATCGAGGGGAAATCAATGATGCCGGTACCGATCTCGGCGAAGCCTTGGTCGGGCGAATTGGCCATATCTTTCATGTGCAGTATTGGGACTCGACCGGAGAGCTTCTGTATCCAGTCTAACGGTTCATCGCCGGCTTTCTTGACCCAGTAGACGTCCAACTCGCTATTGAGACCGGTGCCCTCGAACAGCAGGTCGACGCCGCGCTTGTCGGGCTCGATGGGGTCGGGGAGCCACTCGAAGTCGTGGTTGTGGTAGCAGACGGTCAGGCCGTGGCTTTTTAAAGCGTCGGCGGTTTTCAGGACGCGCTGGGCGATCTCACGGTATCCGATCTTGCGTTGTTCATCATCCAGATAGGGACAGTTGACGTACTGGTAGCCGAAGGTCTTGGCGCGATCGATCAGGGGCTGGGGATCGCCGAAAAACTGGTCCAGGCCTTCGTGCGTGGAGATCGCGGTCAGGCCGTGCTTGTCCAGCAGGGCTTTGAAGTCTTCAGCGGTGTGGCCGTTGAGACCGGCGAGTTCGACGTGCTTGTAGCCAATTTCGGCGATCTGGGCGAGTCCGGCGTCGAGGTCTTTCTCGAGTACGTCACGGACGGTATAGAGTTGTAATGCGATAGGCAGGGACATAACTGGCTCCGGGTATGCGGGGGTTCCGTGGTGGGTTGTGTTCGGCTTATGGCTCATTCCCGCAGGAACGACCGGATGCGGCCGGGGGATAGCCAACTTAACCACACAGAGGCGGGTCGGCAAGGGAGAATTGTGATGTAACACAATTACAATTAGCGTCGTAGTTGCCGGGTGTTATGAGTGGATGGCGTCGTTGATCAAGACCATCGCGGCCTGCTTGGCGGTCGAGGCGGCGCAGCCCCGATCCTCGTCCGGGCAGACCTGGGTATTAACGATCGCGCCCTCCATCAGCATGCACAGTTGGGTGGCCAGCTTGCCGGGGTCGGTCGCGCCGGCCTGCTCCGCGATATTTTGGACGTATTGGATGACCAGGCGCTTGTGTTCGGCGGAGGCGGCGTGGATCGGGTCGGAATGGTCGGCGTACTCGGCAGAGGCGTTGATGAACATGCAGCCGAAGAAGGCGTCGTCCGAGAGCCAGGTCGCCAACTGATCGAACATCGCCAGCAGACGGTCTTTGGGGTCCTTGGCTCGGGCCTCCACGCCACGCATGAACTGGTTGCGCCATCGCTCGTCCCGCAGGCGCAAGGCGGCGAGGATCAACTCTTCCTTAGAACGAAAGTGCTTGTATAGCGTCATCTTAGCGACACCCGCAGATTCCAGGATGGTGTCGATCCCGGTCGCGTGGAACCCGTGCCTGGCAAACAGGTCCAGGGCGGTTTCGACCAGTTGATCCCGTTTTTTAGACATGAATCGGCCTTTCGGGGGGTTCGGGCTAAGAGTATACCGATTAGTACGTCTAAAATCGAGCTTGTGTGCGTGTTATTGAGGATTAAAGGGAATTTTCAAAAAAATATAGACGCATTGAAATAGACAGACCGGTATGTTTGTTGTTCATGGCGTGAGCGGGGTGACTGCTCAGGACACCGAACCGGCCGAGGCAGGCCAACCACGTTAAGGAGATCAGATATGGACAAGCTCAATACACTCGTACTTGCTTCGCTGTTGCAGACAGCGGTATTCACCGGCCTGGGAAGATCGGCAGATGCGGGGGAGGCGAAGGTGGTGCCGAACACCGGGGCATCGGCGTTGGCCGAGGCGATTGAGGCTCACGGCGGCTTGGAGACCTGGCAGTCGTATGCCCGGATGGATTATGCCACCACAGACTTCCCGCTGGGAGCGAATGCCCCGTTCGACTTCACCCAGACCACGGACCTGAATAACCGCAGGCACCTGACCCGGGGCGAGGGGTTTGTCTCGGGCAAGAACGAAGACGGGGCCTGGGCCCTGCCGAGTGTTGAGGCCCTGGGCCTGCCGCCGGCGTTTTTTGAGTCGGGGAACTTCTACTTCATCGCGATGCCTTTTGTGTTCGCCGACCCGGGCGTGGTGACGCGAGACATTGAGCCCACGGAGTTTCAAGGCAAGACGTATGACCGCGTCGCGGTGAGCTACCCGCAGGGCGTCGGGGACACGCCGGAGGACGATTACATCCTCTACATCGATTCGCAGACACGCCGCCTGAAGATGATCGATTTTGTGCCGACCAGCGCGGAAGTCAACGGCGATACGCCACTGGATGAGATACCCCGCAAGGCGTTGGTCTTCGATACCTGGGAACGTTACGACGGGTTGCTGATTCCAAGCCAGGCAACGTTCTACGGCTGGACTGACGGGCAACTCCAGGGGGAAGGCAGCACCTATCGGATTCACAGCGTGAAGTTTTCTAAGGACGCGCCTGGCCCTGAGTACTTCCGGGCCGAAAGGGGGCGAGTATTAGAAGAAACCGCGTATGCAGAATGATTTTAGCGTCTAACGCCGAATGCGCTCTTAAGTGGCGGGAGTTGCAGACGATGATTAACCGCCACTGACTTGAACATGAACTCAAACACGAAAGGACAGCATCATGGCACGTATCGAACCACTGACGATTGAAGACGCACCGAAGAAGAGCAAGGATATCCTGCAGGGCCTCGAGAAGGCGTTGGGGTTTGCCCCCAACATCTATCGAACGATGGGGCAGTCGCCGGCGGTACTCGAGGGTTTTCTCGGGTTCAGAAAGTCGCT
>CBDUNP010000160.1:0-6872 GCA_965368605.1 uncultured bacterium
AACGCATCGACACACTGCCGCAGCGTCCAGGGCTTGTGCGTCATGGTGTGGATCGCGAGGTTTTTCAGGTCGGCCGGCATGGGAATCCCCTTAGGCTAACGGTTCGACATCAACCCACTTGCGTTCTTTCCAGCTCTTCATGCCCAGCTCGGCGAGCTGGACGCCCTTAGCGCCTTCCATCAGCGACCAGCGGAACGGCTCATCCAACGCGACGTGCCGGAGGAACAATTCCCACTGGATCTTAAAGGCGTTGTCGTATTCAATGTTGTTCGGGACGGTTTCCCAGCCGTCGTAGAAGTCGATCGGCTGGACGATGTCGGGGTTCCAGACGGGCTTGGGCGTGTTCGCGGCGCTCTGGGTGACGACTTCGCGCAGCCCGGCGACGGCGGAGCCTTTCGTGCCATCGACGTGGACGGTGAGCAGGTCGTCCCGGCGGACGCGCGTGCACCAGGAGCTGTTGAACTGGCACATCGTGCCGTCCTCCAAGAGGAACATCGCGTAGGCGGAGTCGTCGGCGGTGGCTTTGTAGGGCTTGCCGTCCTCGCCGCGGCGCTCGGGGATGTCGGTGTTGCCGTAGGCGACGAGCGATTTGATCGGGCCGAAGAGGTTGGTGATGACGTATTCCCAGTGGCAGAACATGTCGATCATGATGCCGCCGCCGTCTTCTTCGCGGTAGTTCCAGCTTGGGCGTTGGGCGGGCTGGTCCTGATCCATGCCGGTAAAGACCCAGTAGCCGAAGTCGCCCTTGACCGAGAGGATGTCGCCGAAGAACCCGAGCTCCTTGAGCATGGCGATTTTTCGGAAGCTGGAGAGCCAGAGCTTGTCTTGTACGACGCCGTTCTTCTTCCCGGCCTTCTCGACCATCTTCGCCAGACGGACCGCTTCTTTGGAGACGGTTGCGGTGGGCTTCTCGCAGTAGACGGCCTTGATCATGGAAGACTCGCACGCCATCTCGAGGAACCCGGCGCGCTGGAGCGTGCCTGAGGCGTCGAAGAAGACTTCGTAGTCGCCCTGCTTCCCGGCGAGGACGCCGGCGACGTCGGTGCTGTATTTGTAAGGCTCACCCAGCGCCTCTTGGCCGTAGTGATCCGCGAGGGCCTTGAGCTTGTTGGCGTTACGCCCGGTGAGGATCGGGTCGGGCATAAGCGTCAGGTCCGGGCTGACGCGGACACCGCCCTGCTTGATGATGGCGGTGATGGAGCGTGCCAGGTGCTGGTTGGTGCCCATGCGTCCGGTGACGCCGTTCATTACGATGCCGATTCGACGGGTTTCCATAACGGTATTCATCCTGCAAAGAAAAGTGGCCCAACGTACCTGTTAAAGAATACGGCCCAGCCGGCAAAACGTCGTTGACCATTGGGGACCAGATTATTTGCATTTCCAGACAGGCGTTAACGAGGCCGCTACAGGACGTGCGGGTCCTGGCGGTACTGGCGGGGGCTGACGCCAGCGTGCTGGCTGAACCAGCGGGAGAAGGTCGCCGGGGAGCTGAAGCCCAGCGCGTGGGCGATCTGATGCGTCTTGAAACGCTCCTGGAGGAGCATCTCCCGGGCACGGGCGAAGCGGCGAGCGGTGATATAGGCGTGCGGCGTGCAGCCCAGGAGGGTCTCGAAGCGGCGGGCGAAATGCCTGGGCGACATGCTGGCGATGTCGGCTAACTCATCCAGCGACGGGGGACGCCCGGCATCTTCGTGGATGTGCGAGATCGCGTCGGCGAGTTCGTGGTCCAGTTCGCGGATCGTAGAGATCGAAAAACCCGCGGGCATATCCCCGGGGCCCTGGCTGGAACGCGGCCAGAGGCAGAGCGCCTCGGACAGCCGAGCGATGAGTAATGCAGGGGGATTTTCGTTGTGGGAAGCGCCTTCGATCAACTGGCGCACGACGGGGACCAGCCCGCGCCCGGGGTCCAGCGACGTCACCCAGGCCTGCAAAACCTGCTGCTGGATGGCGGGCCAGTTATTGCGGACGGACAGGCGGATGTTGTAGACGCGGGCGCTGTGGTCGTGCGGGACCAGCTCGTAGCCGTGCTCATCACCGGGGTAGGTCGCCATCGCGCATAGGCCGTTGATACGACGCCACTGCCCGTCGACCAGGCAGCTTCCTTCGCAGCCGGTGACCAGGTCCAGCTGCAGCAGGTCCTTGTGGCTGTGCGGCCCGATGTAGAGCCGGTGGTCGATGGCGTGGGTGACGGCCTGATCCAGTCGGCCGGGCTCGGCGAACAGCTTGGCGCACAGGTCGCCCACCTGCGCCTCCTCGGGTGTCGCGGCTTCGGTCTGGTTCGGCAGGGTTGCCATCCCATGATTTTAGCCAAAATGGACACCGATTCAATACCTCTGGCACTTGTACATCTGGATATCTTCTGGCACACTTAATTAATCAACCTGACCCCGAGCCAGACCGTCGGAGCCTATGAACATGCAGATCGACCCGAAAATCAAACCGGCCTCCCTGAAATCGAGCACGAAGAAAGTCTTTGAGCTGGGCGCCCGCAAGGCCCGCGCGATCGACCGGACCTGGGACCCGGCCAAGGGCACGCCGGTGTTTACCGTCGAGGGGAAGTACGCCACACGTGGCTGGACCGAGTGGACCCAGGGGTTCCAGTACGGCTGCATGATCCTGGCGGGCGACGGGTTGAACGACGACAAGCTGATCCAGCTGGGCAAACGCCGAACGATCAAGCACATGCTGCCGCACGTCACGCACATCGGCGTGCATGACCACGGGTTTAATAACCTCTCGACCTACGGGAACCTGCTGCGGCTGCTTAAAGAAAAGCGGATGTCCTATGACGGCTGGGAGGAGGTTGCTTACAGCAACGCGATCGCGGCGTCGGGCGCGGTGCAGGCGTCGCGCTGGGCCGGGACACCTCCGGTCAAGTCCAAACACACCGCCAACGCGCCGGGGCTGGGTTATATCTATTCATTTAACGGCCCGCACTCGCTGTTCATCGACACGATGCGGACCACGCGCATCCTCGGCGTCGCCTGGCAGCTTGGGCACATGCTGATGCACGAGGGGGACCGTGCGGCGGACCTGCTGAAACGCTCGGTCCTGCACGGGCTGACGACCAGCGAATACATCGTGTTCCACGGCGACAGCGAGCACACCTACGACATCCGCGGGAGGACCGCGCACGAGGGGACGTTCAACCGCAACGACGGGGCGTTCCGTGCCCGTTCGACGCAGCAGGGGTACAGCCCGTTCAGCACGTGGACGCGCGGGCTGGCCTGGGCGATGCTCGGATACGCTGAGGAATTGGAGTTCTTCAAGACGATCCCGGCGAATACGTTCAAGGCCGCCACCGGGCTGTCCAAGGCGGCGGTGGTCAAGGTCTACGAACGCAACGCCAAGGAGACCTGCGACCACTACATCAAGGAAGCGTCCACGCTCGACGGGATCACCTACTGGGACGACGGCGCCCCCGGCATGAATCAACTGGGTGACTGGCGCGAGCGTGATGCCGATCCTTACAACGACTACGAGCCTGTGGATGCCTCGGCCTCGGCGATCGCAGCGCAGGGGTTGATTCGTCTGGGTAATTACCTTGGGAAAACTGGCAAGGGCAAGAGCTATTACCAGGCCGGGCTGACCGTGGCGCGCACGCTGTTTGATGAGCCTTACCTGTCAACCAAGCGAGACCATCAAGGGCTGCTGCTGCACTCGATTTATCACTGGCCGAACCACTGGGACCACGTGCCGAAGGGCGCGAAGGTGTCGCACAGCGAGTCGAGCCTGTGGGGGGATTACCACCTGCTCGAGTTGGCATTGCTGATCAAGCGGATGGCGGAGGGTGGGCCTTACCTGAAGTTTTATCTGTGAGTGAAATCCCCCGGCAGAGCCGGGGGCTGAGGGTAGAGCGCGTTTGTAAATGGGAAACAAAACTATGAATGAAAACTCTACGACTTCACGGCGGGTCGCTCTGGTCACCGGGGGGACGCGCGGGATCGGGCTGGGCATCTCGCAGAAGCTTGCGGCAGATGGTTTCGATCTGGCGGTCAACGGGCGGCGTGAAGAGGCGGATGTGAAAGAGACGCTGGACGGGCTGCGTGCAATCGGCGTGAAGGTGCTTTACTGCCGGGCTGATGTCGCGGTTGCGGACGATCGGTCGCGGATGATTGGCGAGATACGCGAGGCGTTCGGGCGGCTGGACGTGCTGGTGAATAATGCCGGGGTCGCCCCGAGCGAGCGGGCGGACATCCTGGATGCCGGGGAGGCGAGCTTCGATCGGCTGGTCAGCATCAACCTCAAGGGCCCCTACTTCCTGACCCAGGCCGCCGCGAACTGGATGGCGGAGCAGCACAAAGACAACAGTGATTTTACCGGCGCGATTATTAATGTCTCGTCGGTCAGCGCGACGGTGGTGTCGGTTAATCGCGGGGACTACTGCATCAGCAAGGCGGGGATCGCGATGGCGACGCAGTTGTGGGCGGCGCGGATGGCGGAGTTCGGCGTGTCTGTTTATGAGGTCCGTCCCGGGGTGATCAAGACGGACATGACGGCCGGTGTTACCGAGAAATACGACAAGCTGATCGCTGAGGGGCTGACGGTTGATCCGCGTTGGGGGACGCCGGAGGACGTCGGCAACGCGGTGGGCGTGCTGGCCCGGGGTGAGCTATCGTATGCGACCGGCAGCGTGATTATGGTCGACGGCGGCCTGACGCTGCCGAGGCTGTAAGATGTTTAGCCGCGCATGAACGCACATACACGCGAATTAAGCCTGGAGCAGTAACCCGATGTCGCAAGAATCTGATGGCGTATTGGCTGCGTTAAGCCAACACAAACTCGTCCCGGTCGTGGTGCTGGACTCGGCGTGCAGCGCCGGGCCTTTGGCGGACGCGCTGATCGGCGGCGGGCTGCCGGTGGCGGAGGTGACGTTCCGCACCGAGGCGGCGGAGGCGTCGATCCGGACGATGAGCGAGCGAGAAGGCATGATCGTCGGCGCTGGCACGGTGCTGACCGTCGAGCAGGCCAAGCGAGCGATCGGGGCGGGCGCGACGTTTATTGTCAGCCCGGGCACGCACCCGCCGGTCGTGGAATACTGCCTGAAAGAAGGTGTCCCGGTCACCCCCGGCATCGCGACCCCGACCGACATCGACCTTGGGCGCAGCCTGGGTCTTGACGTCCTGAAGTTCTTCCCGGCCGAGGCTTACGGCGGCGTAAAAACACTCAAAGCCCTGAGCGCCCCCTACGGCAACATCCGATTCATCCCGACCGGCGGCATCTCTACGAAAAACCTGTCGGACTACCTGGCGCTGCCCAGCGTCCTGGCCTGTGGCGGAAGCTGGATGGTGGATCGCAAGCTCGTGAATGAGGGGGCGTTTGACCAGATCGAGTCGCTGGTGTCGGACGCGGTGCAGTTAGCAGGGTCTGTCAAAGGATAAGGCGTGCCGCCCGGGATCGTAGACAGCACGCCTTTAGGTTATTCAATCGCTTAGATTTCAGTGCTTGGCCGGCACGACCAGTTCGATCCAGTTGTTTTCGCCGAAGCGGCCGGGGAGTTTGTCGATGGCGGCTTCGTAGGCGGGCTCGTCGTAGCCGATGGCGGCCCAGCGCAGGCTCTGGGCGAACCATTGATACTTTGGTTTATCGATCTGTGTGTGGGGCCAGTCGGTGTGGTCGAGCATGAACGGGACCAGGTAGTCATAGCCTTTGCGCAGGCTGCGCCCGTCGTCTGACTCGTAGTTCCAGATATCGACGCCGAGGGGTTCTGCCAGGCGGGCGATGTCCATCATGGCGCGGTCGTTGAAGTTGCAGTAGTGGAGGCTGCGTGTGCGCTGGTTTTCTTCGGGCTGTGTGCCGTCGGGCTCGTACTGGCTGGCGATGCGTGCGGGGATGGTCGCGATGGATTGGCGGGCCGCGGCTTCGTTGCCGGCGTATAGGCCGTAGAGGACGACCTGTTGGTGGTACCAGGTGCCGTGGTTGTTTTCGCTCTCACCTTCCGCGATGCCGTGCTCGCTGGTGAGCAGCCAGTTGACGTAGTCGCCGAACCACTGCTTCATGGCGCTGACGTCGGCGTCGGTCATGTGGCTCGAGCCCTCGAGCAGCGTGATCGAGTCGGGGAGGAAGCGCATGCGGATGGTCTCGATGATCCCGGACTTTCGGCCGTTCTCGGCGAGGCCCGGGACGAACTGGCCGAACTGCAGGTTCGGGTTCATGCGTGTGTCGGGGTTGATGTAGAAGTGGCGCAGGTGCTTCACGGCGTGTTCGGCGTAGCGTTCGTCGCCGGTGAAGTGGTACGCCAGGGCGAGGAAACGGACGGCGTTGGTGACAGTGTCGAGCTTGGGGACATCGTAGTCGGCGCGTTCGGGGTTGTATTCGCCGTCGCGTCGGACGTAGGGCTTGCCGTCGGGGGTATCGGGGTTGGGCCACCAGTAAGGCGACATGCTCATGTAGTCGTGCTTGTCACCACTGGGCGGGGTCATCGGTTTGTCGGTCACGGAGACGGGCTGGACATCTAAGTAGTTGTCCGCGCGTTGCACGACATCGTCCAGCACCGATTGCAAATAGTCATCCCCCGCCGCCAGCTTTGCTTTCACCGCAGCGATGCCCGGGCCATCAAACAGCAGGTATTCCGTCGCGGCTTGCGAATCCGCGTGAGCGACAGGCGATTGACAGCCCATGCCCAGCGAGAACACGACCATCGCCATCAACACGTGCATCGTTCGAGGCAAGACCTTCTGAGCATTGAACATTGCAACCTCCAATTCATGGCCTAGAGAAGCGTTCGGCCGGGGAATATGAGCCTATCCATATGAGAGCGCGATCGAAGCAGGCAATCGACACTTCATGGCAAGTATGCCGTCACACGATACCGAACAGGTGTACAAATGACAATTAACTTTCAGTACAAATAGGGTAAATATTATCAAGTG